>JBDSNQ010000196.1:0-15391 GCA_039915275.1 Sphingomicrobium sp. | reverse complement strand
TGTTCGGCTCGGAAATCGACGGCGTGTCGCGCCCGGGCTTGCTCGAACAAGCGCATGGCGGGACCATCTTCCTCGACGAAATCGCCGACATGCCACTGACCACCCAGGGCAAGATCCTGCGCGTGCTGACTGACCAGAGCTATCACCGGGTCGGCGGCCAGCGCCCGGTCAAGGTCGACGTGCGGGTGTTGTCGGCGACCTCGCGCACCTTGTCCGACGAGATTGCGGCGGGACGCTTTCGCGAAGACCTCTAGTACCGCTTGAACGTCGTGCCGGTGAAGCTTCCAGCCTTGCGCGAACGCCGCGAGGACATTCCCGAGCTGGTCAGCCATTTCCTCGCCCGCTTTGCAGCTGAGCGCCGGATCCCGACCCCGACGCTGTCCGACGAAGCGATGGCCGCGCTCCAGTCGCACGAATGGCCGGGCAATGTCCGCCAGCTGCGCAACATCATCGAGCGGACGATCATTCTCGCGCCCGGCGACCGCGTCGGCTGCATCGAGGTCGACCTCTTGCCCAGCGAAATTCTTGACAGCCAGGGTTCCGCCGGCGTGACCAGCGCGACCATGACGATCATGGGAAGCCCGCTGCGCGAAGCCCGCGAATCGTTCGAACGGGAATATCTTAAAATTCAGATCCGCCGCTTTTCCGGCAACATCTCGCGCACCGCGTCGTTCATCGGCATGGAGCGCTCGGCGCTGCACCGCAAGTTGAAGGCGCTCGGCATTGGCGACAAGCGCGACGGGGACAAATAGGAGCGCGTAGCATGGCCGAGACCTCCCTCAGCCTGCAGGACCATTTCCTCAACAGCGTCCGGCGATCGAAATCCCCGGTGACTATCTTCCTGGTCAAGGGCGTGAAACTGCAGGGCGTGATCACCTGGTTCGATTCCTTTTCCCTGCTGCTGCGCCGCGATGGCGGATCGCAACTGGTTTACAAGCATTCGATCTCGACCATCATGCCGGGCGATATGCCGGCGGACTTTATCGCCGCGCATACAGAGGGGCAGGGCGCGCCCAAGGGCCATAACGGCCGCGCGGCGCTGCAGGACCTGTTCCTCGCCGCCGCCGCGCGCGAGACCGATCCCACGACCGTGTTCCTGGTCAACGGGGTCATGCTCCAGGGCGCGGTCGCGAGCTACGACCAATTCTCGCTGCTGCTGGAGCGCGGCGGGCAGGTCCAATTGGTCTACAAGCACGCGATTTCGACCTTGCAGCCAGCGCATGCGCTCGACCTCGAGCCCGACAAGAGCGAGCCCGCGGCCGGGCCACCGGCGGAGAGCGAAGCTGAGTAAGGTCGATACCCAAGAAGCGGCCGACGTCGTCCGCGGCGAGCGCGCGGTGCTGGTGGTCCCGGAAATGGCCAGCCGCGAGCGCACGGGCGCGCAATCGCGGCGCTCGGCTGAAGCAAGGCTCGACGAAGCGCAGGGGCTGGCCGAAGCGATCGGGATCAAGATTGTCGCGCGGCGCTCCTACCGCTTGCGCGCGATCCGCCCGGCGACTTTGCTCGGCAAGGGGCAGGTCGAGGAAATCGCCGGAATCGTGCGCGAGCATAAAGCCGGCCTGCTGATCGTCGACGCCGCTTTGACCCCGGTCCAACAAAAATCGCTGGAAGAAGAGGCCAAGACCAAGGTGATCGACCGCACCGGGCTGATCCTCGAGATTTTCGGCGAGCGGGCGGCGACCGCGGAAGGGCGGTTGCAGGTCGAGTTGGCCCACCTCGATTACCAGGCCGGGCGGCTGGTGCGCAGCTGGACCCACCTCGAGCGCCAGCGCGGCGGCTTCGGCTTTTTGGGCGGCCCGGGCGAGACTCAGATCGAGGCCGACCGGCGACTGATCCGAGACCGCATGGCCAAGATCAAGCGCGAGTTGGAGCAGGTCAAGCGCACCCGATCGCTGCACCGCGACCGGCGGCGGCGGGCGCCGTGGCCGGTGGTCGCGCTGGTCGGTTACACCAACGCCGGAAAATCTACCCTTTTCAACCACCTGACCGGCGAAGCTGTGTTCGCGGAAGACTTGCTGTTCGCAACCCTCGACCCGACTATGCGCGAAATCCGTATCCCCGGTTTCGACAAGGCGATCCTGTCCGACACGGTCGGCTTCGTCTCCGACCTGCCGACCGAGTTGGTGGCGGCGTTCCGGGCGACGCTGGAGGAAGTGGCATCGGCCGATCTGCTGATTCACGTCCGCGACATGGCGCACCCCGACCATGAGGCCCAGCGTGAGGATGTCGACGACGTGCTCGCCGCGCTTGGACTGGGGGAAGGGGGGCCGCCGCGGATCGAAGCGTGGAACAAGGTCGATCTGTTCGACGGCGACGACTGCACGGCGTTGCTCAACGAGGCGACGCGGCGCGACGATGTGGTGCCGATTTCGGCCTTGACCGGCCTCGGGCTCGACCACCTTCAGAAACGGATCGGCGAGCGGCTAACCCAGGACGACCAGATCGTCGCCATCAGCCTGCCCTCGAGCGACGGCAGCCGGATCGCGTGGCTGCACGCCCGCGGCGAGGTGCTCGACCAGCAAGTCGGCGACAATGACGAAATCCACTTGTCGGTGCGCCTGTCGCGCGACAATATGGCCCGGTTTCAGGCCTTGAAGTCGGCTTGATCCGCCTTGGCGCGGACCCACAGCGCCTCCATCTCGTCCAACGACAATGCGCTGAAACTGGGCGCGGTTTCGATTGCCCGAAACCTTTTCTCGAACTTACGGTTGGCTTTGCGCAAAGCCTCTTCGGCATCAACGTTAAGATGCCGTGCGAGGTTGACGACCGCGAACAGCAAGTCGCCGAGCTCCTCCTCACGCGCGCCCTGCTCACTCTCTGCGTCGAGCTCGACCAGTTCCTCATCGATCTTGGCCCTGGGGCCAGCCACATCGGGCCAGTCGAAGCCCGTCCGCGCCGCCCGCCGCTGCAGTTTCTGGGCGCGCTCGAGCGCCGGCAGCGCCAGTGCAACGCCGGCCAAGGCACTGGCATCGGGCTTATTCTGCCGCTCAGCGGCCTTGAGCGCTTCCCATCCGGGGCTTTCCTTTGCGTCGCCGAACAGATGCGGGTGGCGGCGTTCGAGCTTGTCGCAAATCCCGTCTAGCACTCGGTCGAGGTCGAAATGCCCAGCTTCCTCAGCCATTTGCGCGTGGAACACGACCTGGAGCTGCAAGTCACCAAGCTCGTCGGCGAGGCTCGCCATGTCGTCGCGCGCGATCGCGTCGGCGACTTCATAGGCTTCTTCGATGGTGAAGGGCGCGATAGTCGCGAAAGTCTGGACGCTGTCCCATTCGCAACCGCTCACCGGGTCGCGCAGGCGGCGCATGATCGCCACCAGGCGATCGAGGCTCATGACCGGCCTCCGGCCGGATTCTTGACCGCAGGGGGGTCTTTCCGACTATCATCCAATAGTCTGATAATATGTATTATGTAAAGTGATACTAGGTTCACGGGACCAGAACCAGCCAGCGCCCCTCAACCCCCCAGCGGTCGAGCGACGACAGGAAATTCATCCCCAGCACGTTCAAATCATCGTCGGCGACGTGGACCCCGAATTCCTGGCGCTCAATCGAGCCGATTTGCAGGCTCCGCGCGCGGCCGCTCGATACTTTAATTATGCCATTGCCGGTGCGCACGACCTGATCGGGCGTTGGGCTGACCTCGATGCCGATGCGGGTCGCGGTGTCGCGGCCGATGGTGGTCATGGTCGCGCCGCTATCGACCAGGAACTTGACCCTTTTGCCATTGACCCGCCCGTCGACCCAGAAATGGCCGTCGATCGCCATCGGGATACGGATCTGGCGGCCCTGCTGCACCGGTTCGCCAGTCGCTTCGGCGCGCAATCGCTGCGCGACCCAGCCGAAATCGTCGCGAAAAGTGAACAATACGAAGCCGGCGGCGAAGATCGCGATCCACGCCAGCGCCATGGTCAACAGTTTGGCGGCGGGCTCGCGCCGCGCCATCAGCGAGCCCAGCACCAGCATCACCGCCATCAATATATAGACCCCGCCGAGCATCAGATCGTTGGTCATCAAAAGCTGATCTCAAGCCCGTCATGGGCCGGCGCCGCCCAGTCGGGCAATTCGCTGACCAAGGTCGCATAATCGAGGCCATTGCCCATGTGGGTCAGATAGAGCTGGCCGACATTCAAGTCGCTGGCCCAGCCCAGCACCGCGTCGAGATGGGCGTGGGTCGGGTGCGGCCGCCGCATCAAACAGTCACAGATCCACACGTCGGCGCCTTGGTAGAGATTGGCCATTTCCTGCGTCAACTCGTGGAAATCTATTGAGTAAACGATCGAGCGAGCGCCCTCTTCGATACGCATTCCGATCGAAGTGATGCCGCCATGCGGCTGGTCGACAAAGCGCAGCGTGGCGTCGCCCCAGCGCAATTCCTGCTCGAGCAGGACCGGCCGGACCACCGGCGGATAAATCCCCGCCGTCGCGAAGGCATATTCGAAGCGCATCTTGATCCGCTCGAGGTCGGTCTTGCGGGCGTGCAGCGGCACCGGCTTTTTGAGCGCCGCCGCCAGCGGCCGCAAATCGTCGATGCCGTGGACATGGTCGGCATGGTCGTGGGTGACGATCAAAGCGTCGATCCGGCCGATGCCGCCGTCGAGCAGCTGCTGGCGCAGGTCGGGGCCGCAATCGACCAGCAGCGATTCGCCGGCGCTGTCGAGCATGATCGACGAGCGCAGGCGGCGATTGCGCGGCTCGTCGGGGTCGCATTGGCCCCAATCGTTGCCGATCTTAGGCACCCCCGTAGAGGTGCCGCAGCCAAGAATGCGCACCTTCACGCCGCAGCCCGGTTGAACAAGCGGAAGAAATTGGCGGTGGTGGCCTCGGCCAGCACCTCGGACGCCTCGCCTCGCAGCTCAGCTGCGAACGCCGCGGTGTCAGCCACGAACGCCGGTTCGCACGGGCGTCCACGGTGCGGGACGGGAGCGAGGAACGGCGAATCGGTCTCGACCAGCAGCCGGTCGAGTGGTACCTGTTTCGCCGTATTCTGCAGGTCGCGGGCGTTCTTGAAGGTGACGATGCCGCTCAGCGAGATGAAAAAGCCCAAATCCAGTGCCTTGCGGGCGAGATCGAGGCTGCCGGTGAAGCAATGGAGAACACCGGTCACCCCGCCCTCCTTCACCGCGCGGCCGAGAATTTCCGCCGTATCCTCCTCCGCATCGCGGGTGTGGACGATCAGCGGCAGGCCGGTCGTCCGCGCCGCCTCGATATGCGCCTCGAACCTTGTCCGCTGGGCCGCACGGTCGGATTTGTCGTAATAATAATCGAGCCCGCACTCGCCAATCGCCACCACTTTGGCGTGCTCAGCGCCTTCAATCAGCGCCGTCGCGCCCAGATCCGGATGGGCGTCGGCCTCGTGGGGGTGGACGCCGACGCTCGCCCAGACGTCGGCGTGACGCTCGGCGGTGGCGAGGATGTCGCCCCACTCGGCTTGACGGGTGGCGATGTTGAGGAAGCCCCCCACGCCCCTCGCCCGTGCGGCGTCGAGGACCTCGTCCTGGCGCTCGACCAGCCCGGGGTAATTGAGGTGGCAATGGCTGTCGATCAGCCTCACGCCTCCGCCTCCTCAAGCTCCAGCCGCGGGAAAATCGGCACTGGCTGGGCGATCGGCTGACCCTCGATCAGCGCCAGGAGCTTTTCGGCCGATGCCGGCGTCACCGGCGCGATTGCCACCGTCAATTGACGCACCGCCATCGCTAACGTGCCGAGCACCGCCGCCATCCGCTCGGGATCACTCTTGCGCAGCGCCCACGGCGCCTGGGCATCGACGTAGGCATTGCAGGCGAACACCGCTTTCAACCACGCTTCGATGCCGACCGAGAAAGCAAAGCGCCCGAACGCTTCGGGAACCTCGGTTTCGACCGCCGCGGCGACGATGGCGAGCAATTCCTTGTCCTCTGGCGCCTCCCCAGGCGCTGGAATAACGCCGTCAAGGTTCTTGAAAATCATAGACAAAGTGCGCTGCGCTAGATTGCCGAAGCTGTTGGCGAGCTCGGCGTTGACGCGGTTGACGATCGCTTCGGGGCTATAGCTGCCGTCCTGGCCGAACGGTACTTCGCGCAGCAGGAAATAGCGCAATGGATCGACCCCGAAGCGTGTCGCCAGCACGAACGGGTCAACCACATTGCCGATGCTTTTCGACATCTTCTCGCCGCTGCTCAGCAGGAATCCGTGGCCGTAGACCATTTTGGGCAGCGCGAGGCCCGCCGACATCAGGAACGCCGGCCAATAGACCGCGTGGAAGCGCACCACGTCCTTGCCGATCAGATGGACGTCGGCCGGCCAGTAGCGCTGGAACAGCTCGGTATCGTCGGGATAGCCCAGGCCGGTGATGTAATTGGTCAGCGCGTCGAGCCAGACGTACATGACATGGCCGGCATGGCCGGGCGCCGGCACCCCCCAGTCGAAGCTGGTGCGCGAGATCGACAGGTCGGAAAGGCCGCCCTCGACGAAGCGCAACACTTCGTTGCGGCGGCTGTCGGGCTGGATGAATTGCGGATTGGCTTCGTAATGATCGAGCAACGGCTGCTGATAAGCCGACAGTTTGAAGAACCAGCTCTCCTCTGCCGTCCACTCGACCGGCGAGCCGTGCGGCGACAGCTTCTCGCCCCCTTCCCCCTCGGAAAGCTCGCTCTCGTCGTAAAACGCCTCGTCGCGGACCGAATACCAGCCCTCGTAGCGGCCGAGGTAAAGGTCGCCCTTCTCCTCCATCGCTGACCAGATTGCCTGGCTGGCGCGGTAATGGTCCGCTTCGGAGGTGCGGATAAAACGGTCGTATTTGACCTCAAGAACGTCGCACATCTCTTGGAATGTGTTGGACATTTGTTTGGCATATTCGCGCGGCTCAAGGCCTGCGTCACGGGCCGCCTGGACCATTTTTAGGCCATGCTCGTCGGTCCCGGTCTGGAAGCGCACGTCGCGGCCTTTGGAGCGCTGAAACCGCGCGATCACATCGGCGGCGATCGCTTCATAGGCGTGGCCGATGTGCGGCCGCCCGTTGGGGTAGCTGATCGCGGTGGTGATGTAGAACGGCTCGCCCATGGCCAAGCGGCCCCTAGCCTCCCCCGCTTCTCCCATCAAGGAATAGGCCGCGCGGCCACCGATGCGAGCATGCCGCCCAATTGGAACACGGTCGAGGCGGGGTCGAGCGACAGCCGCGGGGCCAGCGCCGCCAGTTCGCGGGCTTGGGCATAAGCGTCGAGCGCCTTCTCGAGCTGGCGTCCTTTGAGGCCGCGCGCTTGGGCCGCGATCAGCGTCGGCACCATGTCGAGGAAGGCGGCGTAGCGCTCGGCGGCGCCCTTGCGGCCAAGCTCGATGGCGAGGTCGGAGCGGCGGGCGTTGGTCGGGTCGCCGTCGCGCAGGATCCTCGCCGCGGCGTCCTGCAGCCGGCTGAGGTCAAGCACCGCGAACGCCATCGCCCGGCCGACTGAACCGCCGGCCTTGGCAATGATCCGGGAGCGCTCGGGAACGGCCAGCGCTGGCATCTGCGTTTCCAGGATCGACGCCATGACGTCATCGCCAAGTGGTTGAAAATTCAGCGTTCTACAGCGCGAGCGGATGGTTGGCAGCAACCGCCCCGGGGCGCAGCTTACGAGCAGGAAGACGCAATTCGGCGGCGGCTCCTCGAGCATTTTGAGCAAGGCGTTGGCTGCCGATTTCTCCATATCGTCGGCGGCGTCGATGACTACCGCGCGCCACGGGGACATGCTCGGCGTCAAGTCGAACAATTCGGCCAGCCCGCGCACCTGGTCGACTGTGATATTGCGCGCCAGAGCGCCGGTCTTGATGTTCTCGAGCCGCTCGAGCCAGCGCATATCGGGGTGGCTGCCAGCCGCGACCAGCCGCGCGGCCGGGTGCTCCGCGGGGGTCGCCAGCCCCGGCAAGTCAACCGCCGGCCCCGCCGCATCGGCCAGCACCCGCGTCGCCGCGGCCCGGGCGAAGGTCGCCTTGCCCACCCCTTTGGGCCCGGCCAGCAGCCAGGCATGATGCAGCGTCCCCGCCCGCCACGCGCTGTCGAACGCAGCGACCGCTTTGTCGTGGCCAAGGATCATGGCAGCAGGTCCTGAAGTTCCCGGAGCACTCGTGTAGTGACCTCATGGGGCGGGCCGGAAGCATCCACGATGTGGATCCGGTCCGGATCATCGCAGAGACGCTTCAGAAACCCGATGGCGACGCTCGCATGGTAATCGGCATCGCGGCCACCGATCCTGTCACTCGCTCCGCCGTCGCGCGCCTGAGCGCGTTCGTCTCCTCCGGTAAGTGAAAGTAGAATGGTCCGGTCCGGCAGGCAGTCGCCTATCGCGAACATATTGATCGTCCGCACTGCTTCGATACCTAGGCTTCCAGCTTCACCCTGATAGGCCAGCGAGCTGTCGATGAAACGATCGCAAATGACCCACCGCCCCTGTTCCAGCGCCGGGCGGATGGTCTTTTCGACATGGTCGGCGCGGGCGGCGGCGAACAGCAAGGCCTCGGACCGGATCGACCAGCGGTCGGCATCGCCGCCGAGCAGCAGCGCGCGGATCGCCTCGGCGACCTCGCTCCCGCCCGGCTCGCGGGTGGTGAGGCAGTCGATGCCGCGTTCCGCCAAGGCCGCTGCAAGGGCGCGGAGTTGGGTCGACTTGCCGACCCCTTCCCCGCCCTCGAGGCTGATGAATTTGCCGGCTTGGCTCACGCCATCCCGACGAGCTGCTTGAAGCCAAGCCAGATGCGGCCGAAGAACCCCGCCCGCTCGACCGCTTCGCCGGCCACCAGCGGCACCACTTGCGGCGGCGTGTCGGCGGTGGTGATGACCAAATCGGCGACATGCTGGCCCTTGGCGATAGGCGCGCTGATCGGACCCTGGTAGCGGATCTTGAGCTTGGTCTGGCCATTGGCGAGCCCAGCCGGCAGCGTCACTGCCAAATTGCGCGGCGCCACCAAATTGACCTCGGATGCATTGCCCAGCTGGACCTTGGCGGTGCCGACCTTGGCGCCCGCCGGGTACAAAGGCTTGGCGGTCCAGGCGGCAAAGCCCCAGCTCATCAGCCGGGTCGATTCCGATACCCGGTCGTTCCAGCTCGGCAGGCCGGCGACGACCATCACCAGCCGGCGGCCGTTCTGCTCGGCCGAACCGGTGAAGCCATAGCCGGCCTCGTCGGTGTGGCCGGTCTTGAGCCCGTCGGCGCCCGGCACCTTGCCGAGGATCGGGTTGCGGTTGGCCTGGGTTATGTCGGCGCCCGACCCCAAAGTCTTGCCCCAGGTGAAGCTCGGCTGGCCATAGAATTGCTTGTAGAGCTTGGGATGGCGCTCGATCGTCGCCCGCGCCAGCGTCGCCAGGTCGCGCGCGGTGACCACCGTCCGGCCTTCGTCGGGCCAGCCATTGCTATTGCCGAAGTGGCTGCTGGCGAGGCCCAATGTCTTGGCCAGCGCGTTCATCTGCTCGGCGAACGCCGGTTCGGTGCCGGCGATGCACTCGGCCAATACCACCGACGCGTCATTGCCCGACAAAGTGACGATGCCGTGCAGCAGATTCTCGACGCTGACCTGTTCGTTGACGCTGAGGAACATGGTCGAGCCCGCGGCCGGTCCGTGCCATGCCTTCCACGTCTCCGGCCGCACCGTGCAGGTTTTGCTCAGCGGCAGCTGGCCCTTGTCGATCAGCTCGAACGCCACTTCGGTGGTCATCATCTTGGCCATCGACGCTGGCGGCATCGGCTGGTCGGCGTTCTTATCGAGCAGCACCGCCCCCGACGACAGGTCGATCAGATAAGCGCTCCGGGCGGGCGTATCAAATTGCGGCGCCTTGGCGTCGGCGGATGCGGTGAGGGCGAGGACGGCGGCGGTGGTTGCGAAAAACAAAATGCGAGTCATGAGTTGATGTGTCTCCCGGTGGGTGGCGAGCGATCCCTGCCTGTTCGACTGGCCGGCGATCAGGCTAGCACATCCTCTGGTCGATGGCGCAGGCGCGCGCAATGTCGGCGTCGCCTTCGGCCGTCTTGCCTTGCGACCGCTCGGTCCGCCCGCGCGCCAGATAGGCCTTGGCATATTGCGGGTTGAGCCGGATCGCCTCGTTCAGATCGGCGATCGCGTGGCCGTAATCATGTTGATAGGAGTAGCTCAGGCCGCGATTCATATAGGCCATTGGGTTCTGGGCATCATAGCGGATCGACTGGTCATAGTCGGCGATGGCGTGGGCAAAATCATTCTGATCGTCGTACGCGTTCCCGCGATTGTTGAAGATCAGCGCCAAATTATCACTCGATTCCTGACCCGAAGCGATGAGCGCCGTGCACCCAGCGATTTTCTCGACCAGACTATTCGGATCACCGCTCTTGCAGGCGGCTATTTGCTCATCGTGGCTCTGGGCTAAAGCCGCCGTGGACAGGCACGCGCTCCCCACCAGGATGATCGATTTCGCGGTGGATGTGCGCATCGGACGAACTCCCCATCAGCTTCCAGGCTTACGGCCTAATGCATATTCGAAGACGGCCTAATGCATATTCGAAGGGAGTGTGAGTCCAAGCCCTCGCCTGCTCAGCGCCCGGCGATGGCGTCGGCCAGCAGGCCGACCGACAGCGCGTAATAATTCGAGCAATTATAATCGAGGATCACCCGGTAATTATTGGTCAGCAGAAAGGCCGTCGCGCCCGGGCCGTCGGGCTCCAGCAATGTCACCAGCTCGGTGTCGGCGATCGGCCGCCCAGCATAGGGCATCACCCCCAACGCGCGCCATTCGGCCATCGTCAGCCAGCGGCTGTGGCGTTGGTAGACCCTCGCGCATTTGGTCGGCGCCAGCGTCGAGCGGATCGCGGCGCGGTTGAGCGTATCCGGGGTGCGCACCGCGATGCCCCACGGCACGCCCCGCTTCCACCCGGCGTCGCGCAGATAGTTGGCAATCGAGGCGAAGCCGTCGTCCTCGCTCGACCACAGATCGGCAAAACCGTCGCCATTGCCGTCGGCGCGCAGGCGGAGGGCGACCGATGGCATGAACTGCGGATAGCCGGTGGCGCCGGCATAGCTGCCCTTCAACCGCCAGCGCGGGATGCCGAGGTCGATCAGCTTCAAGGTGGCGAGAACCTCGGTCTCGAAATAGTCGCGGCGGCGGCCTTCATAACCGAGCGTCGCCAACGCCTCGACCAGGTCGAAGCTTCCGGAGATCGCGCCATAACTGGTCTCGTGACCGTAAATCGCCATCACCACCGCCGGATCGACGCCATAGCTGGTCTGGATCTGGCTCAGCCGTGGCCAGTGCTCGGCAAAGCGGGCTTGTCCGCGCCGGATCAGCGAAGCGGTCACATGTTCCGCTCGATACGGAGCGAATGGCGCCATGAAAGAGGACGTCCGCGGCCTCGGCTGCTGCGCCCGGTCGAGCTCCATCGCGCGGGCATTGAGCTGGAGCCCGGGGATCGTCGCCTGGATAGTCGCCTCGCGAATGCCGGCGCGGCGCGCGCGGCTGATCAGCCAGATCTTATAGGCCTCGAATCCGGTCGGGGCGGCAAAAGCCGGCTGGGCATAGGTCGGCATCGGCTGCAGGACAGCCTGCGCGCTCGCCGGCCCCGGCGCGACGCTGGCAAATCCGGCCAAAATCCAACCTTTTATAGACCGCAACGCAAAGTCTCCCGTCATGCTCAGCTTAAGAGAAGCAACGCCCCTTGCGCCACCCAGGTTCACCCCGCGCCTTGCACGGCCCGCCCCTTCGGCGATAGGCGTAGCCACGTTAAGGAGAGGTGGCCGAGTGGTTTAAGGCAGCGGTCTTGAAAACCGCCGTGGGTGCAAGCCCACCGTGGGTTCGAATCCCACCCTCTCCGCCACGCTTCTACGAACGGCGCTAAAAATTCGGCAGCCGTAACAAAAACCCCTTGCATCGCCGCTACAAATGTAGCACACGCCACAAATGTAGCGCGAAAGGGAGTCGCATGCTGAGCAAATTACCGCCCCGCGAACGCCAGATAGTCGACCTGCTCTACGAGCGAGGGGACATGGCGGTGGCCGAAGTTTGCGACGCACTTCCCGACCAGCCCAGCGGCTCGGCCGTGCGGACCATGCTCAAGCGGCTCGAGGACAAGGGCTATGTCCGCCGCCACGACTCTGACCGCGGCTTCATCTACGGCCCGGTGGTCGCCGACAGCGTCGCCCGCAAATCCGCGCTCTCGGAAGTCGTCCGGGTGTTCTTCAACGGCTCCGCCGCCGGCGCCGCCACCGCTTTGCTCGGCATGTCCGACCGCTTGGCGCCCGACGACCTCGACGAGCTGGAGCAGATCATCGCCAAGGCCCGCGCCGCCAAGGGGGAACAGTGATGGACCATTTCTTCCACCTCGCCGCCAAATCCTTTCTGGTCGCGGGCGTCGCGCTGCTCCTCCTGAGACTGGCCGACAAACGCTCCGCCGCGCAGCGCAGCTGGATCGCCCATCTCGGCCTGGCGGCGATCCTGCTGCTGCCGGTGGCGAGCCTGGCCTTGCCGGCAATCGAAGTTCAACGCCCGGACTTCCTGACCTCGGCGGCGGCGGAAACACCGGTAGCCGCGCCCGCCATCCAGCCGACTGACACCCCCGAGTCGCTCGACGCCGCCAAACCTAGGACGGAGTCCGCGGTCGCCGCGGGCAGCTTTCGCCCGGCAAGCCAGGCCCTCGAGGCCGCGCGCAGCGTGGACTGGGCTGTCTGGATTTACGCCGCTCCTGCCGCTCTGCTCCTCTTGCTTACCCTGATCGCGCTTGGGCGGCTGTTCGCGCTCCGCGCCAGGGCCAGCGTGATGGTCGAACCCCATTGGCTGAGCGCCCTCGCCCGGGCGCAGCGGCGCATGGGATTCAAGCATGGCACCGCGCTGCTGACGAGTGACGAGCTGCCTTCGCCGATCAGCTGGGGCGTGGTCCGGCCGGTGATCCTGCTCAACAGCGAAGCAACCCAGTCGCATCTCGAGGCGGAAGCGATCATCGCCCATGAGCTGGCGCACGTCGCCAATTTCGACTGGGCCAAGCTGCTGCTGTCGCGCGTCGCGGTCGCCTTGTTCTGGTTCAATCCCTTGGTGTGGGCATTGGCCCGCGAAGCGCATCAGCTGCGCGAGGAAGCGGCCGACGACGCAGTGCTCGGCGCCGACATTGAGGATACCGATTATGCCAAGCTGCTGGTCGGGGTCGCCCGCCACCAATGTCGCGGATTGCTGATCGGAGCCCACGGCGTCGCCCCCAGCCGCAGCTCTTTGTCGCGCCGCGTTCGGCGAGTGCTCGATTCGACGCTCGCCCGGGGACCGATCGGCCGCGCCTTTGCGCTCGGCGTAGTGGCCGGCGCGGCGGTGCTTGCGGCACCGCTTGCGGCGCTGACCTTGACCGCCAAGCCGGTCACGCCAACGTCGCCAACCGGCGAGCTGGCACAAGCCGACCCTCAAACGCCTTACTATCGCGGCGCTCCACAGCCGGCGCCGGTCAGTGACGCAGCTGAAGAATTGGCGGCGCCCCAATCCGCGCCCAATTGGAGCGAGCAGCGCGCCGTTGAGCAGGGTTTGGCGAACGCTCGGCAAGACGTGCGCAACGCGCGTCTGGCCGGCGCCGACGGCGAGGACATCTCCGCCGCCGTTGCGAACGCGGTTGCGGCCAGCAGGCAAGCGCGCATGGCGGCCCCAAGAATCGCCCGCGAGGTGCTTGGCGTGACGCCCCAATATGTCGCGGCGATGCGTGCCGCTTCTCCTCAGCTAGCGCGGGTCGGGGCCGACGATTTGGTCGCGCTCAAGGTCCAGGGCGTGACCGCGGGCTATGTCCACGATCTCGAGAAACATGGCCTGCGCGGACTTGACCTGAAGCAGATTGCCGCAGCGAAAATCCACGGCGTCGATTGCCGCTTCCTCGAGTCGATGGCCGCGGCCGGTTATCCCCGCCTCTCCTTCGAAGAAGCAGTCAACATGCGCATCCACGGCGTCACAACGAAGTACGTCAAGTCACTTCAGCGACGCGGCTTTCGTAATCCGAGCGCAGCCGATGTGATCAAGCTGCGGATTCTCGAGTTCGCCGGTCCTGACCCGGACGTCGAAGCCAAGGACGACTCCTGATCCGCGCGCTCGCCTGAACCTCTAGCTCATAGAATATCGCCGGCTTTCAAGCGCCCCCACCGGGCGCGCCGGGAAAGCTTTGCCCGACGAATATGAAGGAGAATCGCAATGCACCGCACGGTCGCTTTTCTATCCGCTGTCGTTCTGACGACCCTCAGCTTCACCGCCGCCGGTTTCGCGGCGCAGCCCGATGCGTTCAATTTCACTGTCGAGCGCGGCCGATCCGCCGATCAGGTCCAACTCAGCCTGCGCGACGACCGTGCCGGCCACCATAGCAACTGGTCGCAATCCTTTGCCGTCGCCGAATTGCGCGGGTTCCGCATCGGCGGCGCTGGTCCGCTCAGTTTCGCCATCATTCGCGAAGCCGGCCGCTTTGACTGCAGCGGCCAGGCCGGCGGGTCGTCGGCGAACGGCGAATGCCGCTTTGCGCCCGACCCGGGGTTTGCCGGATTTCTCGCCAGCCACGGGATTGCCCGGCCGACGCGCGACCAGGCCTATGCGTTGGCGATGAGCAACGTCGGCCGCGGCCATGTCGAGGCGCTCGCCGCTTTTCATTATCCAAACCCGACCGTCGACCAGCTGGTGGCGATGGGCATCCACGGCGCGACCCCGGCATTCATCCGCGACCTGGCTGCGTCCGGCTATCGTTTGCGCTCGGCCGATGACCTGGTGACTTTCCGCATCCACGGCGTTGATGGAGCCTATATCCGCGCGATCGCGGCCGGCGATCCTAAGCTGCGCGGGATCCCGGCCGACGATCTGGTCGCCTTCCGCATCCACGGCGTCACGCCCCGCTACATCGAGCAACTGGCGGCGCTCGGCTATCGCGGCCTCGGCGCCGACGATTTGGTCCAGATGCGAATCTTCGCCGTCACCCCGGACTTCATTCGCTCGGGCGAGGGCGGCGGAGCGGCACGGATCCCGGTCGCCGAGCTCGTCCAGATGCGGATCATGGGATGGCGGCGTGCCCGCTGATGGCTGTGTCGCGAGCGCGATACCGCCGGTCGTTCCGGGCCTGCGTTTGGCGGAATCGTTCGTCGATTTGTCGAACGGCGATGGCGTCGCTCCCGCCACTGTGTCTGTATTACACCGATAACACGGGGATTATTGCATGCGCTTGAAAGCTGCATTTCTGGCTTCGGCCGCTCTAGTGGGATTAGCCGTCCCGAGCGCCCTCCAGGCCCAGGCCGCGGCCGGTGAACAGCCGGCGCCGGTGGTGGCCAATTCCGCCAGCCGGGTGACCACCTATGACGCCGCATTCTTCGTGCCGTTCGCGCCGCGCACCGCGCTCGACATCGCGCGCCGCGTGCCCGGTTTTTCGCTCGATCTCGGCAACACCGATACGCGCGGCTTTGCCGGGGCGGCGGGCAATGTC
>JBDSNQ010000064.1:0-13882 GCA_039915275.1 Sphingomicrobium sp. | reverse complement strand
CAGAATATCCTAGATGGGTGGCCGGGTGGGGGTGCGGGCTGGCACAGTCTTCGGACAAAAACTGATGCGTTGCCCGTTTTGTGCGCATGAAGACAGCCAGGTCAAAGACAGCCGCCCCTCGGAAGATGGCGCGGCGATCCGCCGCCGTCGACAGTGCGAAGGCTGCGGCGCTCGTTTCACGACCTTCGAACGGGTCCAGCTGCGCGACCTCACCGTGGTCAAGAAGGACGGCAAGCGCGAACCGTTCGACCGCGCCAAGCTCGAGCGCGCGATCGGCCATGCGTGCCGCAAGCGCGATGTCGATACGGCACGGATCGAGCGGCTGATTTCCGGCATCCAGCGCCAGCTGGAAACGCGCGGCGACGAGGTCACCGCCGACATGATCGGCCAGGCGGTGATGGACGGTTTGAACGCCATCGACCATGTCGCCTACATTCGCTTTGCCAGCGTCTACAAGGACTTCAGCGAGCCGGGCGATTTCGCCGACATCGCCGAAAAGGTCGGCGAGCAACCGTCACCCGACGCCCCGAAAGACGACAAATTGCTTTAGTTGACCGCGCTCAGCAAGGTAAAGGGCGGGATAGCGACGTCGAATGCGCTGCCATCCTCGTCGACCATGCGATAGCTGCCGCTCATCGACCCCGTTGGTGTGTCGAGTGGGCAACCCGAGACATAATCATAGCTTCCGCCCGGTGTGATCAGCGGCATTTCACCAACCACGCCCTCGCCATGCACTTCGTGGAGGGTGCCGCGGCCGTCGACGATCCGCCAGCTGCGCGCCAGCAATTGGATCGCGCGCTCGGAGCCGTTCTCGATCCGCACATGATAGGACCAGAACCAGCGCTCGGAGGTCGGATCGGACTGCTCGGCAAGGTAGCTCACCGCGACTCGCACCGAAATGTCGCGAGTCGTCGCCACATTGGGAAGCAGCATCGCCATCGTGTCGGTCGCGGTCACGTTACAACGCTAGGCGAGCACGCAGCCGCAAACAACCGCGGAAGCTATTCGAGTCCGCCGGCGCGGCGTAGGCGATCGACCAGCCGCGCCCTAGCCTCTCCCAAGACCGCCGCTTTCTGGGTCAATATATCGCGCATCAGGAAGTGGCCGGTGAGGTCGAGGCCTTGCGCGATCTCGGTCCAGCTCGCCTGCCCGCCGTCGCGGATGAAACGCGGCATCGGCAGCAATTTGCCGGCATAGGGCTCGGCCGCGGCGGCACTGACCGCCCGGCCCGAGCGCGGGCTGACCGCGACGAGGTCGTCCTTCGAGCCGTTGACCGCACAGCTTTCGAGATCGAGGCCGAAGCCCAATTCGGCGAGCAACAGCAGTTCGTAGCGAACCAGCGCCGCGCCCCAGCCGCTGGCCGACGGCGCCGCCTCGATCGCCGCCAGCAGCGCATCGAGCGCCGAGTAAAGCCGCGGGTAAGGCTGCGCCTCGGGCAGCGCGGTGGCGGCCAGCGCGGTCGCCCATTCGATTGCAGCGGCGGGCAACGGCTCGGCCAGCAGCGGCGCGCGGCTGTGGGTCAGCTCGACCGTTGCCTGGGGCAGCTGGTTTTCGGTCCGGGCGCTCAGCGTTGCCTCGACTAGGTTGCCGGCGATCAGCACCGGCCGCATCCGCCGCCCCCGCGCGCCGCGAACATAGCCGGCCTGGAGCCCGTGCTCCTCGGTCATCAGCCGAACGATAGCCCCGGTCTCGCCGTGCGTTCGGAGGGAAAGCACGATCGCGGGCGCCTCGATCCTCATCCGCGGGGGTGGAAATAATCGTGGATCTGCCGCGCCATCGCCTTGCTGATTCCTGGCGCGCGTTCCAAGTCGTCGAGCGCCGCGCCCTTGACTGCGCGCGCGGTGCCGAAGTGCATCAGCAGCGCCCGCTTGCGGTTGGGGCCGATGCCTGGAACCTCATCGAGCGTCGAGGTGGTCAGGCTCTTGGCGCGCTTGGCGCGGTGGGTGCCGATAGCGAAGTGGTGGGCCTCGTCGCGCAGCCGCTGGAGGTAGAACAACAAAGCCGAATTGGGCGGCAGCGTCAGCTCGCGCCCGCCGGGCATGTGAAACGTCTCACGCCCGGCGTTGCGGTCCGGGCCCTTGGACACGGCGACGATCGGGACGTCATGGACCCCGGCATTTTCGAGCACTTCGCACACCGCCGACAATTGCCCCTTGCCGCCGTCGATCAGCAGCAAATCCGGCCATTCGCCGCCGGCCCGGTCGGGGTCTTCCTTCTCCAGCCTTGCGAACCGCCGTTCGAGCACTTCGCGCATCATCCCGAAATCGTCACCGGGTGTAATCCCGCTCTTGATGTTGAACTTGCGATAGCTGGCTTTGCGGAAGCCCTCGGGCCCGGCGACGATCATCGCGCCGGTGGCGTTGGTGCCCATGATATGGCTGTTGTCATAGACTTCGATCCGCTTGGGAACGTCGGGCAGTTCGAACGTGTCGGCGAGATCGCGCAGCACTTTCGCCTGGCTGCTGGTCTCGGCCGCCCGGCGGTCGAGCGCTTCTTCGGCGTTGCGCCGGGCCTGCTCGATCAGCTTGGCCCGCGCGCCGCGCTTGGGCTGGTCGATCGACACCTTGTGGCCGGATCGCTCGCACAGCGCTTCCTCCATCAGCTCGCGGTCGGGCAGTTCGCGGTCGACCAGGATGCGGCGCGGCGACGGCATGTCCTCATAGAATTGGACCAGAAAGCTCGCCAGCACTTCGGCTTCGGGGACGTCGGTGGTGTGCGCCGGGAAGAACGCGCGGTGGCCCCAATTCTGCCCGCCGCGGATGAAGAACGCCTGGATGCACATCGCCCCGCTTTTGGCCGCGAGCGCGAAAATGTCGCCATCGCCGAGGCCCTCGGCATGGACCGTCTGGCTGCCCTGGATATAGGTCAGCGCGCGCAGCCGGTCGCGAAAGACCGCGGCGAGTTCGAAATCCTGCGCGTCCGCCGCCTCGGCCATATGCTTTCCCATCCGCGCCTGCACGCCGGTCGATTTGCCGGCCAGGAACGCCTTGGCGTCCGCGACCAGTTCGGCATAGTCGGCCTCGTCGATGCGGCCGACGCACGGCGCCGAGCAGCGCTTGATTTGATAGAGCAGGCAGGGCCGCGAGCGGTTGGCGAAGAAGCTGTCGGAACAGCTCCTCAGCAAGAACAATTTCTGCAGCGCATTGAGTGTCCGCGTGACCGATCCGGCGCTGGCGAACGGGCCATAATAATGGCCCTTCTTTACCCGCCGCGCGCCGCGATGCTTCTGCACACGGGGGAACGGGTGATCTTCGCGCAGCAGGATGAACGGGAAGCTTTTGTCGTCGCGCAGCAGCACATTGTAGGGCGGGCGGAAGCGCTTGATCAGCTGCGCTTCCAACAGCAGCGCCTCGGCCTCGGTCCGGGTCGTGACGATGGTCAGCGAGCGGGTCTGCGACACCATCCGCTGCAACCTTTTGGGCAGCCGCATGACCTGGGTATAATTGGTCACCCGCGACCGCAGACTCTTGGCCTTGCCGACGTAGAGCACGTCGCCGCGCGCGTCCTGCATCCGGTACACGCCCGGCCGCGCCGGCAGCGTCTTCAGCACAGTGCGGATCGCCGCCACGCCGGCCTCGAGGTCGGGCGTCTCGGAACCGCGCAGCGTATAGCTCGCTTTGTCCTCGTTGAAGCGGCCGCTGGAAGTGGGGTCGTCAGTCACCAGGCGGATTTAGGCCGCCCCCGGTGCGGATACTAGGCCGCGGCCCGCGCCGCTTCCTCGTCGTCGAGCATCCAGTCGACCGCGGCGCGGGCGTGGATCTCAGTCGTGTCATAGACCGGCAGCACATTGGCTTTGACATCGACCGCCATCACCAGCTCGGTGCAAGCGAGCACCACCGCCTGCACTTTCTGCTTGGCGAGCTCGGTGATCAGGGTTTTCAATTTGCGCTGGCTGTCGCGGACGACGCGGCCGGCGGCGAGCTCTTCGAAGATGATTCGGTCGACTTCCTTGACCCACCCGGCATTGACCGGAGTGAGATGAATGCCGCGCGCTTCGATCCGGTCGCGAAAATGACCCTCGGTCATGGTGAAGCGCGTGCCGAGCACGGCGACCCGCGTGCGGCCGTCGGCGACCAGCCGGTCGGCGGTCGGCTCGGCGATGTGCAGAACCGGCAGGCGCACAGCGGCAGCGACCTCGTCATAGACTTTGTGCGAGGTGTTCGACGCCAGTAGCAGGCCGTCCGCTCCGCCCGCCTTGAGCTTCTTGGCAGCCTCGATCAGCGCCGCCGCGACGCCCTCCCAATCGCCCGACAGCTCCATATCGGTGATCGGCGCAAAGTCGAGGCTCTCGATTGCCAGCCGCGCGCTGTGCAACGCGCCCAGGCGCTTGGCGACGCCGCGGTTGATATGCTCATAATATAGCGCGGTGGAGGACCAGCTGGTGCCCCCGACGATACCCAGTTTGCGCAATGCCCGCTCCCCTTTTCCGGCCACACCCAACCGGCGACCGGCTGGGGGCTTGAACCCAGTTGCAATGCCGTGAGGCGCCCCGGCTTCAGCCGAGTTGCTTCACGATCTCCTCGACCATCTTCTTGGCGTCGGCGAGGAGCATCATCGTGTTGTCACGATAGAATAGCTCGTTGTCGACGCCGGCGTAACCCACGCCGCCCATCGAGCGCTTGATGAACAGGACGGTCCGCGCCTTTTCCACGTCGAGCACCGGCATGCCGTAAATCGGCGACGATTTGTCGGTCTTGGCGGCGGGGTTGGTGACGTCGTTGGCGCCGATCACGAAGGCGACATCGGTCTGGGCGAATTCGCTGTTGATGTCCTCGAGCTCAAACACTTCGTCGTAGGGCACATTGGCCTCGGCCAAGAGCACGTTCATGTGCCCGGGCATGCGGCCCGCCACCGGGTGGATCGCATATTTGACCCGTACGCCCTCTTTCTTGAGCAGATCGGCCATCTCCCTCAGCGCGTGCTGGGCCTGGGCCACCGCCATGCCATAGCCGGGGACGATGATCACCTGCTCAGCCTGCTTGAGCAGGAACGCTGCATCCTCGGCCGAGCCGCGCTTGTAGGGGCGGTCGATCGCTTCCGCTCCGCCCGCGGACGCCACCGCGCCGAAGCCGCCGGCGATGACCGAAATGAAGCTGCGGTTCATCGCCCGGCACATTATGTAGCTGAGGATCGCGCCCGAGCTGCCAACCAGCGCGCCGGTGATGATCATCGCGCTGTTGTGGAGCGTGAAGCCCATCGCCGCCGCCGCCCAGCCAGAATAGCTGTTGAGCATCGAGATCACGACCGGCATGTCCGCCCCGCCGATCGGGATGATCAGCAGGAAACCGATAGCGAAGGCGAGCCCGGTCAGCGTCCAGAATATCCACGGCGCCTGGTCGGTCGTGAAGTAAGCAATCAGGCCAAGGATCGCGACGAGCGTGGCCAGGTTGAGCACGTGACGCCCCGGCAGCAGGATCGGCGCGCCCGACATGTTGCCGTTCAGTTTGAGAAAGGCGATCACGCTGCCCGAGAAGGTGATCGCACCAATGGCAACGCCCAGCCCCATCTCGATCCGGCTGACCGGCAGGATCGTGCCGGCCGCGTCGACGATGTGGAAGGCCGCGGGATTGAGGAACGCCGCGGCGCCGACCAGCACCGCTGCCATGCCGACCAGGCTGTGGAAAGCCGCGACCAGCTGCGGCATCGCGGTCATCTGGATCTTGCGCGCGGTGACAAGGCCGATTGCGCCGCCGATGGCGATGGCGATGCCGATTTCCCACAATGACGCGATCTCATTGATCGCCAGTGTAGTCACGACCGCGATCGCCATGCCGATCATGCCGGTGTAATTGCCGCGGCGGCTGCTGGTCGGGCTCGACAGGCCCCTCAGGGCGAGGATGAAGCAGACGCCCGCGACTAGGTAAGCGAGCAGCACCCAGGCCGGCTGCGCCACCGCCTCATGCATCGCGGCGCTCTTTCTTCTTGTACATCGCCAGCATCCGCGCGGTGACCGCGAAACCGCCGAAGATGTTCACCGAGGCCAAAGCGACCGCGACCAGCCCGAGCCACTTCGACGTCGCGCTCCCGGCGGCCGCCGCGGCGATCAGCGCGCCGACCACGATCACCGAGGAAATGGCGTTGGTGACCGACATCAGCGGCGTGTGCAGCGCCGGGGTCACCGACCACACCACGAAATAGCCGACGAAGCAGGCGAGCACGAAAATCGACAGGATCGCGATGAAGTCCATTTGGGCCCCTTGGCAAAAGATGCGCCGCGCTTTGTGACGGCTCCGGTGAAAGCTGTCGAGGGGGTCGGGCCATTGGCGGCGGCGAGCAATTAACCGGAACTAGGTTTCCTATTTAATAACCTTTTCCCGGCAAGGCAGGATGAAGACAAGGTGGAAGGAACCGGCGCTCGGTGCCTGTGCAAAAAAAACAGATGTCCGAACCGTCGCCATTCAAGCTTATGCTGTGGGTGGCGATCGTTGGTCTCATTCTCGGTCTCATCCAATTTGGTGAGCTGCCGGAGGACATCTTGCGGGCCGGCCGCAACAGCCTCCATCCCAGCCGCGCCAGCGGCGATATCGTGTTCGTCGCGATTGACGACCGCTCTCTCGGGACAGTCGGCCGGTGGCCATGGCCACGACGGTACCACGCCGCGTTAGTCGACAAGCTTACCGCGGCGGGCGCCAAGAGCATCCTCTTTGACGTCACGTTCGAAAACCGCAGCAGCCCGGTCGAAGACGCACTGCTGGCGAGCGCGATCGAGCGGTCCGGCAGAGTGACATTGCCGGTCAGGCTGCGATCCGGCCCTTACGCCGAAGCCAGGATCGGCGCTGCTGCGCCGGACTCGAAGCCGTTCGAACTGTTCACCCGCAATGCCCAGCTGGGGACCATCAGCGTCCGCTACAATTACCAAAATGCGGTTTGGCACCTGCCTTATGCGGTCAAGGCCAATGGGACGATGATTCCATCCTATGCGTCGATTCTAGCCGGTCAGAAAAGCCTGACGGAACAAGATTTTACTCCGGATTATTCGATTGCAGCGAGCAGCATTCCAGCGGTCTCAGCGGCCGACGTACTCAGCCCGACCTTCAAGCCCAGCTTGGTGCGCGGCAAGGACGTCGTGATCGGCACTGACTCCGAGGCGGTCGGCGACCAGTATTTCGTCCCGGGTGTCGGCAAAATGGGCGGCGCCTATGTCCAGATCATTGGAGCCGAGACGCTCAAAGCGGGTACCCCGATCAGCCTCGGATGGATTCCCGCGTTTTTCCTTGCCCTTGGCATCGCCAGCTTTGCGGCGCTGCGGAGGAATCCGGCGCAGCAAATCCTGGTTATCGGCAGCGGCGCGGCGACTCTGCTGCTCGCGCCGGCATTCTTTGAATCGCGCCTGATCTTCTTTGACATCACGCCGGCTTTGTTCGTGATGATCAGCGTGGGCTCGGTCCTGGCGTGGCGGCGGTATCGTGTCAGCGGCCTGGTCAATCCCTTGTCAGGCCTCGCCAACCTCAACGCGCTGCGCGCCAACCGCAGCGGGCGCAAGCAGGCGCTGATCGTCGCCCGAATCCTCAATTATGCCGAGATCGTCGCTTCACTGCCTTCACAAGGCGAGCGCCAGCTGGTCGAGCAGATTGTCGCCCGGCTGTCGGTCGGCTCAACCGAGCGCACTTTCTATCAGGGCGATGGCGGTATCTTTGCCTGGTTCGAGGACAACAAGCTCCCGTTCGGCAACCATATCGATGCGCTCTATTCGCTGTTTCGCAACCCGATCCGGGTTGGCCCTTTGTCGCTCGATGCGTCGGTCAGCTTCGGCGTTGAGATCGGCAGCGGGCGTTCGCTTTCGAATCGCCTGGCGAGCGCGCTCGTCGCCGCCGAGGAGGCGGCGCACGACGGCCTCAAGTGGAAATACCATGACCCGGACAGCCTTCAGGATGCGTCCTGGAAATTGTCGATGTTGAGCCAGCTCGATAGCGCCATCGACAAGGGCGAGGTGTGGGTCGCTTACCAGCCCAAGCTCGACCTGGCGACGCGCCAGATCGTCGGCGCCGAGGCACTGGCCCGCTGGACCCATCCCGAAAAGGGCCCGATCGCCGCGTCCGAATTCGTCGCCGCCGCCGAGCAGCACGACCGGATTGGCAAACTGACCGATTTCGTTCTCGAAAAAGCGGTCGCCGCAGCGGCGCAAATCAACCGGCGCGGGCACAGCTTCAATATCGCTGTTAATCTTTCCGCTCGCTTGCTCAGCGACCGCAGCTTCACGCTGCGTCTGGCGGCCCTGCTCGCGCGGCACGGCGTCGAGCCGGGGCGCCTGACGCTTGAGTTGACGGAAACCGCCGCGCTGGCCGGCAGCGGCGCGGCGGTCGATATGCTGCTGCGGCTGCGCGAGCTGGGTATCAACATCTCGATCGACGATTATGGCACCGGGCTGTCGACCCTCGACTATCTCAAGAAGATCCCGGCCAGCGAAATCAAGATCGACCAGAGCTTCATCAAGTCGATGTGCGACAATCGCAGCGACCGGCTCATGGTCCAGTCGACCATCGGCCTGGCGCACGCGCTCGGGCGCACGGTCGTCGCCGAGGGCGTTGAACAGGCCGACATCCTCGAAGCTTTGGTCGAGATGAAGTGCGACGTTGCGCAAGGGTTCATCATCGGCCGGCCGATGAGCCTGGAAAGCCTCGTCAAGCGCCTTGCCGTGGGCAGCAAGCGAAGCGTCGCCTGATAGTTAATGCGTTGCTAACCATATCGATTAGGGTTAATGTCTCCCTAACTGCACAAGCGCAGTTGGATCCACAGGGGACATGTAATGCGCAAGCAAACCCAAGCGAAAGTCGGTTTCTGGACCTGGCTTCTCGGCGGCGGCTGGAGCAATACCGGCAGCGGCGGTTAAGGCAAAACGGTCGGGCTCGGCCGACCGGTTTTTGCTTTTAGTTCAATTGTATAACGAGCGCCTGCTGGTTCAGTGGGTGTTTTTGCGTGTCTCTCACACCTGACCAGCATTGCCCTGGTTTCACGGTCGGCGCGCGACCCCGGCTGGCCCAAGCGGCCCAGCTTGCGATTTGACCGAATCGGACCCGAATCACCTTTGTAAATTCGAGCAAGTCGTAGCGCCGATTCGCCCATGCTGACGCCGGGCGGTCAACCGCTCCCGGCTAGCCGACTACGCGGACGCCGCGAGCGCGTAACATCTGGCTGACCCTGGCATTGGCTTCGCGCAGCCTCCGCGCGGCGCAGGGGATCCACATATCCATGGTTGCCGTTTTGCGGTCCCACGCCGCTTTCTCCGCCGCCCAGCGCCTGTCCGCCGCCCTCAACACGGCGCCGTTGGCAACGCGTCCCGAAGCTTGCCACAAACCGCGGTACCGGCGGGCCTGCTGCTTCATCAGCGTCAAGTCTTCGATCGTTCGGCAATTTGTCGGACGGCTGTTTTCGATGCCCCACCGCGCTTCGACCAAGGCATCGACGAGCTTGGCGTCGGTTCTAGCCCAAGCGGCATGGGCCGCGGTGCCGGCCAATCCAAGCGCCACGACCGTCGCCATCGACCGCCTCATCCGATCAGCTTTTCGTGCACCACCTTGCCGCCGCTCGTCAGCCGGGTGCCCTTCACCAGTTCGTCGTCGTCCGGAAGCACTGGCTTGCCCGCTTCCTTGTCCCAGAAAGCGCTGAGGAAGTTGTAGACGTTGCGCGCGAATAGCGCCGAGGCGTCAGCCGGCAGGCTGCGGGCGAGGTTGCTGGCGCCGATGATGGTGACGCCATGACGCCGCACGCTTTTCCCGGCGACGCAGCCTTCGACATTACCCCCGGCCTCGGCAGCTAGGTCGACGACGATGCTGCCGGCGCGCATCGTCGCGATCTGCGCGTCGCTGATCAGCCGCGGCGCGGGCTTGCCCGGGATCAGCGCGGTGGTCACAACAATATCCTGCTTGGCGATGTGGCTGGACACCAGTTCGGCTTGTGCCTTCTGGTATTCGTCCGACATTTCCGTGGCATAGCCGCCCGCGCCCTCGCCCTCGATGCCGGCGACATGCTCGACGAAGATCGGCTTTGCGCCCAGCGACAGGATCTGCTCCTTGGTCGCCGAACGTACGTCGGTCGCGCTGACCTGGGCGCCCATCCGCCGCGCGGTTGCGATCGCTTGCAAGCCGGCGACGCCGACGCCCATCACGAACAGCTTGGCCGGGCTGATCGTGCCGGCTGCGGTCATCATCATCGGAAATGCCCGACCGAATTCGTCCGCGGCCTCGATCACCGCTTTGTAGCCGGCAAGATTGGATTGCGACGACAACACATCCATCGACTGGGCGCGCGAGATGCGCGGCATCCACTCCATTGCGAACACGTCCAGCCCCGCCTTGGCGTAAGCTTCAATCGCCTCACGCCGGCCGAGCGGATCAAGCGCCCCGATCAGCAGCGCACCTTTCTCCGCGCCCGCCAGCGTAGCCGGATCGGGCCCGAGCACGCAAAGAATCGCTTGCGCGCCCTTGAGCACTTCGGTTCGCGACCTCACGACCGCCCCCGCCGCCTCAAAATCCGCATCGGCGATCATCGCCTGCTCGCCGGCCCCGCGCTCGACCGCGACAGGCGCTCCCAAAGCGACGAATTTCTTCACCGTCTCGGGAATCGCGGCGCAGCGCGTCTCGCCGGGCGCGGTCTCTTTCAGAATCGCGATCTTCATGGGCGAGGTCGAACGCGCCGCTACAGGATCAAAAGGACGATCATCGCGACCACAAAGGCCCCGATCGCGCCGAATTTGAACAGCCGAGTGAATTCGAGATAGTCTTGCTCGTGCGCCTTGAAATCTTCCGGCGACTGGATTGTTGCGGGCTCGATGGCCATGCTGTTCCCCTGATTTTCGGCGTGGCCGGCGCCACCTTCGATCAACACGTGCGGCTCCATAACAAGCCCGTCGGCCGCGCCCAAGTCCTTAAGCGCCCCTTTACTCCTCTCAAAGTACAACCCCGTCCATGAAAGCGGAACGGATCAGCGAAAACCGCACGAAGTCGCTCTTGCTGCTGGATGCGGATGCGGACGAGCGGCGGCTGGTGTCGGCGATCGCTGGCCGCGCCGGCTGGAGCGTGGTCGGAGCCGCCGATGGCGAAACCGCGATCGGCTTGCTCCAGGGCCCGCACGGGCGCGAAGTCCAGGCCGCCTTGCTCGGCAGCTGGAACGGCGACACCGGACCCGACCTCATCGCCTTGCTCCATTCGTGCCGCGAGAAATTACCGATCATCGTCATCGCCGACGGCGAATCGGTGCCCATCGCGGTCGAAGCGATGCGCGCCGGAGCCAGTGATTTCCTCAGCCGCCCGGTCGTCCAGGAGCGACTGCTGGAAGCGTTGGCGACCAATTCCGACCGCCGCCGCGCGTCCGGCGAGCTCGCACCCGTCACCGAGAAACTGGCGCCGGAGCTGTCGCTCGAGCAATTGGTCGGCGCCGCGCCCGATTTCCGGGCGACGCTGGCAGTCGCGGCCAAAGCGGCCCGCAACCGCCTTCCCATCCTGATCGTCGGCGAGCCCGGCACCGGCAAGGAAACCTTTGCCCACGCCATTCACGCCGCCAGCCTGCGTGCCCGCGGCCCGTTGGTAACCGTCGATTGCAAGGCGATTCCGGCCAACATCATCGACAGCGAATTGTTCGGACACGAGAAAGGCGCCTTTCCCGGCGCTTTTGCCGCCAAGACCGGCCGAGTGTTCGAAGCCAACACCGGCACCTTGCTGCTCGACGAGATCGGCGCCTTGCCGCCGGAAACCCAGAAAGCGCTCGATCGTGTGCTGGCCACCGGCGAAGTCCGCCCGGTCGGTTGCAACGGCAGCAATTCGGTCGATGTGCGCGTGATCGCCACCGCCAGCCGCCCGTTGCCGGACGATTTCGACCCCGGCCTCGCCGAGCGGATCGGCGCCACCGTCGTCAATTTGTCGCCCTTGCGCGACCGCAGCGGCGATATTCCGGCGCTCGCCCGCCATTTGCTGGCCCGCTTCTCGGACCAGACTGGCTTGCGCCAGCTGTCGATCGGCAATGACGCGCTGGCAGTGCTGATGCGCTACGGCTGGCCGGGCAACGTCCGCCAATTGGCCGGCGTATTGTTCCGCGCCGGGCTTCAGAGCCAGGAAAGCTCGCTCACCGCCGAGGATTTCCCGCACATCGCGATCCAGTCGCGCTTCAGCGGTCGGCGCAACGATTTCGCGCCCGACATCACCCAGTCCAAGAGCGACGAGGCGATCTCCGGCGCGCCCTCGGTCACGCTGTACCGCAACGACGGCCATTTGCGCCCGCTGGAAGAGATCGAGGCAGACATCATCCGCCTTGCCATCGGCCATTACCGCGGCCGCATGACCGAAGTCGCCCGCCGCCTCGGGATCGGCCGCTCAACGCTCTATCGCAAGCTTGGCGAGCTCGGCATAGACACCGCCGCTTAACGGCAGCTTTCGACCCATTGCGGACCTTGCGCTCGACAGTAGCAGCTCTCCAGCGTCGGCATTCAGACCACGGTTCAGATGGCGATCCGCAACATTTGGTGGGCAGGCCTCTCGCAAACGATGCGCCGTCCCGAAGCTGACTAACCTCCGCTCACTTGCCGGTCGCTGTTGAAGATGTCCGCGGCGGCTTTCCACTCGCGGCCGATCTTCCGCCAGACGACCACATACTTGCCGGTGTCAGTCTGCGTCGTGCCGTCGGGCGCAATCGTAAGACGATACGTC
The DNA here is from genome assembly GCA_039915275.1 of Sphingomicrobium sp. Taxonomy (GTDB): domain Bacteria; phylum Pseudomonadota; class Alphaproteobacteria; order Sphingomonadales; family Sphingomonadaceae; genus Sphingomicrobium. The sequence continues at coordinate 1,244 of JBDSNQ010000064.1, read as the reverse complement.
CCGCGATCGAGCGCCATGTCACCCGACGATGACACAATGATCTGCTCCGGAACGAAAGTCAGACCAAAGCCGGGCGTCCGCATCATCGATGCCCAAGTCTGCTGAATCGCCGCGCGTCCTTTGCCGATCGGCGCATCGGGTGGCATCACCGCGCCGTCCTCGGCATAGAGTTCCGCAATGGCTGCAGCATCCTTGGCTTTCACGAGCTGAAGCCAGCGATCTACATGCCCGCGGATTGCCTGCTCATCCGCCCCAGTGTCGACGGCGGCGGTACTATTCACTTCGGCGGCGTCATTTGCGGGCTTCTCAGCTGCCTGGCACGCGGTCAGCAGCAGCGCTGTGACAGAAAGTAGCAGTAGCGATTTCGTCATTGGCCCCTCCTCTTACTAGTCCTCGCCTTAGCATCGGTAATGTGCCTCGCGCCAGTTCGCCAATTTCCGCTTTCCACCAAAAGCTGCCATTCGGTTAGACTAAGACCGGAGCGTCAGCGCCTGGTCTCTGAGGCCGCGCCAGATACGCAGCGCCTGCACGGTTTCGAACACGTCATGGGCGCGGATGATTTGCGCGCCTTGTTCAGCGGCTTTCAACGCAAAGGCGATGCTGCCGCCGAGCCGCTGGTCCGCCGGCGCCTCGCCCGACAGCGCGCCGATGGTCCGCTTGCGGCTGGCGCCGACGACAATCGGGCAGCCGAGCGAGTGCAGCATCGCCAGCCCGTTCATGATCTCAAGATTGTGCGCGACGGTCTTGCCGAAGCCGAAGCCCGGATCGACCAGGATCTTCGACGGCTCGATCCCCGCTACTTCCGCCGCCGCGATCCGCTCTTCCAGCCACAAATACACTTCGACCAGCACGTCGTCGTAGCGCGGGGCGTCCTGCATCGTCTCTGGCGCGCCCTGATGGTGCATCAGCACCACCGGCACGCCCGCGGCGGCAACCACTTCGGCCGAGCGCGGGTCGTAGGTCAGAGCCGAGACATCGTTGACCAGCCGCGCCCCTGCCCCCAGCCCTGCAGTCATCACCTCGGGCTGGCGCGTATCGACCGACACCGCAGCGCCGCCGCCGGCGAGCTGGCGGATGACGGGCTCGACCCGCTCGATCTCGTCGCCATGCCACACCGGTTTTGCGCCGGGCCGGGTCGATTCGCCGCCGACATCGATGATCGCCGCCCCTGAGGCCGCCATGTCCGCGCCAGCCGCAGTGGCCGCGGCGGCATCGCCAAAGCGCCCGCCGTCCGAGAAACTGTC
>JBDSNQ010000150.1:0-3235 GCA_039915275.1 Sphingomicrobium sp. | reverse complement strand
GCTCCCAGCGATGCCGAGAGCAGACCCTTGCCGAGCGATGAGACCACGCCGCCGGTGACAAATATGAACCGCGCCATGGGAGTAAAGGCTTAGGGTGTGACCGCCCCCAAGGGCAAGCCGCCTTTCGAAAAAAGTTTCGACTGGTCCCTAAAAACTACGGCCAAACCTATTGGGCGAGCGGGACCGGGGCCGGCTGGTTCTGAACTTGCGCGGCCTGGTTAGCCGGCGCGGTTCCGGTCACGGGCTGGCCGGCGAGCGGCACCGTCGGAGCGGCTGGCGCCGGCGCCAGCGTGTTGGCGAGCGACGTATCGACCTTGGCCGGCTGCCGCTGCACGCCGGCATAGGCCGCCAGCGCGATCGACAGGATCACGAACAGCGCCCCCAGCACGGCGGTCGAGCGGGTCAGGAAATCAGCGGCACCGCGCGCGGTCATGAAGCCCGACGAGCTGCCGCCGACGCCGAGGCCACCGCCTTCGGAGCGCTGCATGAGGATCACGCCCACCAGAGTGGCGGCGATGACGGTCTGAACGATCAGCAGGAAGGTGAACATGGCTGGGCTTTCGGGAAAGGGGATGTGCAGGCGATCTAGGCGATCAGGGGGTCCTCTTCAACCTGCGGCCGCCTCGACGATCGGCAGGAAATCCGCGGCCTTGAGGCTAGCGCCGCCGACCAGCGCGCCGTCGACATCGGGGACGCCGAAGATTTCGCGCGCGTTCGACGGCTTGACCGAGCCGCCGTAGAGAATCCGAACCGCCGCGCCGGCATCGCCATAGGTCGAGATTAGGCACTGACGCAGAGCGGCGTGCATCTCGGCAATTTCCGTCTCGGTCGGGACCTTGCCGGTGCCGATCGCCCAGATCGGCTCATAGGCAATCGCCAAGCGCGCCGCTCCGCCGATCGCAACGGGCAGTGAAGCGGCCAGCTGGGCAACAACCGTTGCGACCGCATTGCCGGCCTCGCGAACCGCGAGACTCTCGCCAACGCACAGAATCACGCCGAGGCCGGCGCCAAGCCCCGCTTCGGCTTTGGCCTTGACCTCGGCATCGCTTTCGCGGTGGGCCTCGCGCCGTTCGGAATGGCCGACGATCGTCAGGCTCGCGCCGGCGTCAGCGAGCATGACGACGGAGGCGTTGCCGGTGTGCGCTCCGTGCGGCGCGAAATGCACATCCTGGGCCCCGATCGCGAACTCCGGCACCGCCCGCACCGCGCGCTCGATCAAGGTCAGGGGCAGGCACAGCGCGACATCCACCGAGTCGAACCGGCGGGCCCCGGCGGCGATCGCCTCGACCTGCTCGAGGTCGGACGCGACCCCGTGCATCTTCCAATTACCCGCAACCAGTTTCCTCAGCGCCATCATGGCCCCCTTGCTGCAGCGGCACCTAGCCATGTTGTTCGGGATGCGAAAGCGGCTCCGCCTTGATGCGCAACCCCACCGCCCCTAAAGCGGCCGCTCACTCTCTCCCAAGGCCGGAAAATCAATGTTTGCATTCTTCCGCCGCCTGTCGAAATCGACGGTCGGATCGATCATCATGGTGCTGTTCGTGGTCGCGATCCTCGCTTCCTTCGCACTCGGCGATGTCGCTAATCTGAAAACCGGCACCTTTGGCTTGAACAGCTCAACGCTGGTCAAAGTCGGCGGTGAGCAGATCACCGACCGCGACCTGTCGCGCGCCATGGAGCGGCGGCTGGCCGACGTCCGCCAACAGAATCCGGAAGCCGATTATGCCACTCTCGCCGCCGATTTCGAGCCGATTCTGACCAGCTTGATCGACCAACGCACCTTGCAGGCGTTCGCCGACAAATTTGGCTTCACTCTGTCCAAGCGGCTAATCGATGGTGAGATCGCCAACATTCCCGGCACCAAGGGCCTCGACGGCAAGTTTAGCGATCAGGCCTATCGGAACTTCCTTGGCCAACAGCGCATGACCGACCAGGAAGTGCGCCAAGTGATCAGCAGCGCGATGCTGCAGCGGATGTTGCTGACCCCGGTCGCGACCAACGCCCGCGTGCCGGTCGGGTTCGCGACGCCCTATGCCTCGATGCTGCTCGAAGCGCGCCAGGGCGATGTTGCCATCGTTCCCGTGGCCGCGTTCCGGGCGGGGCTCAATCCGACCGACACCGACCTCCAGCGATTCTACGCCGCCAACCGCGCCCGCTACATGGTGCCCGAGCAGCGCGTCCTGCGCCTGGCCAGGATCGGCCCCGAACAAGTCGCCGGAGTTACCGCGACCGAGGCCGAGATCGTCGCTGATTATAATGCCAACCAGGCTACCTACGGAGCCAAGGAAATCCGGGTCATCAGCCAGGCGGTCGTGCAGGATCGCAATGCGGCCAACGCCATTGCTGCGCGCGCCCGCGGTGGCGCGACTTTCGTTGCTGCGACCGCCCCCGCCGGGCTGAGCGCCGCCGATATTTCGGTCGGCCCGCAGACTCGCGGCGAATTCGCCTCGCTGGCCGGGGATGCGGTCGCGGCGGCGGCATTCGCTGCGCCGTCGGGCGGGATCGTCGGCCCGCTTCAGTCGGATCTCGGCTGGCACGTCGTCAAAGTCGATTCGATCCGCCGCGAAGGCGGCAGGCCGCTCGCCGCCGCCCGCGCCGAAATTGCCGCCAAACTCAATGCCGACAAGCGCAAGGAAGCGCTGACCGACCTCGTTGCCAAGGTCGAGGATTCGATCGCCGGCGGAAGCAATTACGTTGAGGCCGCAAATCAGGCCAAACTCGCTGTCACCGAGACAGCACTGATCACCGCCAGCGGCCTTGCCCGCGGCGATCCGGGGTACAAGCTGCCAGCGGAGATGGCGCCGGCGTTGAAGAGCGGCTTCGAACTTACCCCGGGCGATGACCCGGTGGTCGAGGCGCTGGCCAAGGATGCGGGCTATGTTCTGGTGGCCCCGGCCAGGGTCGTTGCGGCGGCCCCGGCCCCGCTCGCCACCATCCGTGCGCGCGTGGCCGAGGATTGGGTCAACCGGCAGGCGTTTGAGCGGGCGCGGGCAATTGCCACCGCGATCGCCGCCAAAACGGCGCGCGGAGTCCCGCTGGCGACGGCGGTGACTGAGGCTGGAATACCCTTACCGCCGGCCCGGCCGGTCAGCGCGCGCCGGCTCCAGCTGTCCGAACTGGGGGATAAGGTCCCGGCCGCGATCCGCATGCTGTTCACCCTTGGCGCTGGCAAGAGCCGCATCGTCCCCGACCCGCAACAGCGCGGCTTCTCGATCGTCAAGGTCAACCGCATTAT
>JBDSNQ010000047.1:0-2223 GCA_039915275.1 Sphingomicrobium sp. | reverse complement strand
GGTTGGGCCGGATATCGGCAAACGCCGCCCAACTAACCCAAAGAAGGGGCGCAGAGCCGATGATCGAAGCCGAATGGTGGGAATATGACAGCGTCGAGGAGCTGGCCGACGCGGTCGCCGGCGATGTCGGATTCATTATCGAAAGCGCATTGGATGCGCGTGATGCGGCGCTGATCGCGCTGCCGGGCGGCACGACTCCGAAACCGATCTATCCCAAGATCGCCGCGCGCAGCCTGGCGTGGAAGCGGGTGACGATCATCCCGACCGACGACCGCCTGGCGCCGATGGACAGCGACTTGAGCAACATCCGCGCCATCGCCCAGGCGTTCCTGCCGGTCGGAGCGCGGGTGTTCCCGATCGCGACCACGATCGACGATTATCGGCTGGCCGGGGGGGCCGCCGATGCCCGGCTGCAAGATCTGTCCTGGCCGCCCGACCTGATCTGGCTCGGCATGGGCACGGACGGTCACACCGCCTCGATCTTTGCTGGACCCGACCTCCAGGACGCGCTCGATGCGCCCAAGGCTCGCCGCGCGGTCGGCGTAATGCCCGATCCGATGCCCGCCGACGCACCGGTGCCGCGCGTGACCCTCACCCGCGCCTCGATCCTCGCCGCCAGAACGCTGCTGATTACTATCACCGGCGCCGACAAGAAGGCGCTGCTCGAGCAGGCGATCAAGGACGGCCACAGCTCGCACCTGCCAATTGGAAAGGTGCTGGCCGAAGCCGAGCAGCCGATCGACATCCACTGGGCGGCGTAATTTTGCTGAAAGTCCGATTTGGGTGGAAAGCGGACATAACGCCCTAACCCACCGCGGCTTCAAGCGTGATGTGTGCTCGCCGATCACGGCGCAGCCAGTGCAGCACCAAGGGAAGCAGCACGGCGCATGCGAGCAGCGACAGGCCGGCGTCGGTCGCCAATCCGCCGGTCAGCCCGGCAAGGCGATAGCCCTGTCCGTCGATCGCCTGCATGTAGGTGATTGGGAAGGCGGTCGCCGCCGCCAGCAGGCCGAACTGCGTTGACGCGAGCGGATTATCGTTGCCGATCGTCCGGAAGATAATCGTGTTTTCGACTACGAAGGCCGCCGCCTGGAAAACATTTTGGCCGATCAATGCCAAAGCGAACACGCCAGGCACCCGCGGCAGGAGAAGCAGCGAGAGCGTGAACAGCGCCCCGGTGCTGCCGATGGCGAGATAGAGCAGCAGCGGCGCGATGCGCCTGACGAGCGCGGGTACGACCATGCTCGCCAGCACCGCCGCGCCGGTCACGCCGAAGCCCGCGATCAGGGCCACGAATCTTTCCGACGCGGCAAAATCATTGCCAAGTCCTCCAAGCGAGTTGGTCAAGGCAAATGACGACGCCGGCAGGCAAAACAGCAGCAGCGTGCGCAACACAGTCCTACTCCGCAGCAACTGGCGCAGATCGCGCGCGAGCGTGGCGAAGCTCTCGTGCGCGCCGCGCCGCCCGGCCGTGGACGAGGGGATCGCCGCAAGGAGGAGCAGGGGCAGGGCTATCGCCGCCGCCACGGCGCTGGGTCCCCACGGGCCCGGGAGCGCCCGCATCAAGCTGATAAAGAGGATCGCTCCGATCCCAAAACCGACAATGTTGCCGACGGTGAAGCTGGCGCCAAGCCTGCCCTCGTCGCCCGCAGGGACGAGGTCCCCGAGCCAGCCGCCGAGCGCGTTGTAGAACAAGTTCGCAAACAGGAACCCGGCGACGAGGTAGACCGCCAATGGTCCCGGCGCGGCAATGCTGCGCAAGCCGAGCCATGCGGTAAGGGCGGTCAGCAGGCCAAAGATTATCGCATAGCTGCGGCGGCTGAACCGCACGTCGAGAATTGGCGCCAGCAGAAAGCCGCAAAAGGTGGGGATCATGGCGGCGGCGGTTATCGAGGCGATGAGCGGCTGCGGGACATGCTGGGATGCAAGCAACTGCGGGACCGTGATGAGGACCGCCGCGCCGTAAAGTCCGAACGGCAGGTTCGCGACTCCCATGAACGCGATTGGGATGTCGATTCGTCTCACGCCGCTCCCCTGCCAATGCAGCCAGCCTGAAAAGCCAGTGCCCAAGCGTGTCGCGACTGAGTAGCACGCAATGGCGCGCAAGTCGCACTTGGTTCCACCAAAACCCAGGAACCCCTAACGTCCGCAATGGGTCGAAAGCGGACATTGGAATTGGCGGCTATACCTAACACTCCTCGAGCGGCTTGCCGCGGGTTTCCT
>JBDSNQ010000097.1:0-5790 GCA_039915275.1 Sphingomicrobium sp. | reverse complement strand
CCACCGCCATTTTCTTTTCTCCCCTCCTGCATCCGCGCCTCCAGTCGCCTCGTAGCTTGACCGGCAGCTCGCGAAGCTGTGTGCAAACAGGAGATCATCAATGACAAAATTCAGCTCGCGCGCCGCTCTGGCGCTGACCGCTGCGGTGGCGCTCTCGATTGGAGCATCGGCTTCCGCCAAGAACCCGATGGTTGGCGGGGCAGCGATGTACTCGACCAAAAATATCGTCGCCAACGCCGTCAATTCGAAGGACCACACGACTTTGGTCGCCGCGGTCAAGGCCGCCGGCCTGGTCGACACGCTGTCAAGCAAGGGCCCGTTCACGGTCTTCGCGCCGACCAACGCTGCCTTCGCCCGCCTGCCCGCCGGCACGGTCGAGAGCCTGGTCGAGCCCGCCAACAAGGGCGCGCTGACCAACATCCTCACCTATCACGTCGTCCCCGGCCGCATCACCGCCGGACAGATTGCCAGCATGGCCATGCGCCACCATGGCACCGCGACGCTCAAGACCGTCCAGGGCGAAAGCCTGCGCTTCCGCAAGAGCGGCTCGGGTTGGGTCGTGGTCGATTCCAAGGGTGGCCAGGCGCGCATTGCGATCGCCAATGTGATGCAGTCCAACGGCGTCATCCACGTCGTTGACCGGGTGCTGATGCCCTAATTCGATGTGGCCGGCTGTTCCCTTGGCCGGCCGCCCCTCGGCGGGAGTGGACGCGATGCTGACCCGATTTGCATCCCTATCGTCCGCTCCCGCCGGTGTGGCCTTTCCCCAAAAGCGCGCATGGTTCATTGGGGGGCGAATGGACCGCGCCGCATTCGCTCCTGACCCATCGACCAGCCACGAGCTGGCGCCGCTGATCGGCAGCATCGCCGCCGGCGACCGCGCCGCGCTGGCCGCGCTCTATCAGCGGACCTCGGCCAAGCTCTACGGCATCTGCGTGCGACTGTTGCCGGCCGAGGCCGACGCCCAGGACGTGCTGCAGGAAGTCTATCTGACGGTGTGGCGCAAAGCCGGCTTGTACGACCAGGCCAAGGCGAGCCCGATTACCTGGCTCGCCGTGATGACCCGCAACAAAGCGATCGACCGCTTGCGCGGGAAGCAGCTCGCTACCGACCCGCTCGAGGCCGCCAGCGACATCGCCGCCGACGACCCGAGCGCGTTCGACATTGTCGAGCAGGGCCAGGAGCGCGAACGGCTCGCCCATTGCCTCGACGAGCTCGAACCGCAGCACGCGGCGATCATTCGCGCGGCATTTGTCGACGGCCTCACTTATGCCGAGCTGGCTGCGCGCGACGCGGTGCCGCTGGGGACGATGAAAAGCTGGATAAGGCGCGGCTTGCAGCGCCTGCGCGGATGCCTTGAAAAATGACCGATACGCCAATCAGCCTTGCCGAGCGCGACGAGCTCGCTGCCGAATTTGCGCTGGGCGTGCTCGACGGCACAGCGCTGGCCCGCGCTCGCTCGCTGGCGGCTGCCGACCCCCAATTCCGGGCCGAAGTCGCGCGCTGGTCGGGGCGGCTGGCGCCATTGCTTGATGATGTCACGCCAATCGCGCCGCCGGCGCGCGCCTGGTCGGGTATCGACGCCGCGATTGGTGGCTCGCCGAAGCCTGACAACGTCGTCTATCTCAATCGCCGCGTGAACTTGTGGCGCGGGCTCGCCGCTGGCGCGACGGCGCTTGCCGCCTCGCTCGCCGTCGTTCTCGTCACTCAGCCGCCCCAGAGCCTGGCTCCGCCAGTCGCGGTCGCCGCTTTGGCGCCGCTGGCGGCGATGCTCGGTGACGACCAGCGCGATTTGAAGCTGATGGCCAGTTACGACCCCGCCAGCCGCCGCTTAATGGTCGCCGCCGCCAGCGACATGCCGACCGACCCCGGCCACGCGCATGAGCTGTGGATGATCCCGGCCGATGGCAAGCCGCGCTCGCTCGGTACCATGCCCGGCCCCAAGATGCGGGCCGAGCTCCCGCTGCCGATGGCCAAGCAGTTCCGTGAAGGCGTGACTTTGGCCTTGTCGGTCGAACCGATGGGCGGGTCGCCGACTGGCTTGCCGACCGGGCCGGTGATCGCGTCGGGCAAGCTCGAGCGCGCGTAAAATGCATCCGCGGCGGGTTTGGTTGCGTAGCTAGGACCATGATGATGAAACAAACACTCAATCGCCGCGCCTTGCTCGGCACCATTGGCCTCGGCCTCGCAGCTTTGGCGGTCACCCGTGGCACCGCCGCGCAGGGCCGCTTTCCCTTTAAACTGACCGACGCCGAATGGCGCCGCCGGCTCGGCCCCCAGCGCTACAACATATTACGGCAAGCCGGCACCGAGCGCGCCGGCACCAGCCCGCTTAACAATGAGCACCGCCGCGGTCGCTTCGTCTGCGCCGGCTGCGCGCTGCCACTATTCGCCTCGACCACCAAATTTGACAGTGGCACCGGCTGGCCAAGCTTCTTCAGGCCATTGCCCGGCGCCGTCGCCACCAAAACCGACAGCGCCCTGTTCATGACCCGGACCGAAGTATTGTGCGCGCGCTGCGGTGGGCACCTTGGCCATGTCTTCAACGACGGGCCCAGGCCGACCGGGTTGCGCTATTGCATGAACGGCCTCGCGCTCAATTTCCAGCCGGCCTGACGGGGGCTGGCCACGCTGAGATCGGCCAGGACTCGGACGAGCGGGACGTTGATCCAACGGATAAGGCCAAGTGCGGGCGCGCACCTTCACAATCGATTTCCCGCTCCCACGGGCCGAAGCCTTCGGGTTCACCTCTGGAAGAGCGACCGGCGTGACCGGTGAGCCACGCCGGGTGCGCCTAATTCTTATTGGCCGGAGTGACCTCGACCGTGGGCACTTCGACGGTCTTGTTCTCGGTGCCGACAGTCACTTCGGGCGTCTGGACATTATATTCGGGGAGCTGGCCGCCGGTGGTGGTCACATTGACGTCCGGCATCTGGCCTTCCTTAGTCTTTTCGACGTTGCACGCCGTGGCGGAAAGACAGCTGACCCCGATGAGGATCTTGATCGCGTTGTTCATGGTAACTCCCTGGTTGATCCACCACGGGCAAACACACCCTTGGATCCCGAAGGCACTAACCTGAACAGGGGGTATCTGGTTCCCCGCGCCCTCAGGCGACGATGCGCAGCTTGCCCTTGCGCGGTGGGTAGCAAACCACGCCGAGCTCTTCCTGGAGCCGGGCGAGCTCTTTCTCCCGCGCTTCCTTATAAGCGGCGGCGTAGCGCGTTTCGCACTCGGCCTCGTCGGCGGTCTGGTCGCGAAAGAAAGAGATCGACAGCTTGCGGCCGAACACATCGTCGCCACGCAGCCGCATTTCGGCTTCGGAGTCTGCCGGCAAAGCGTTGCGCACCGCGATCAACCGGGCGATCAAATCATCGAGCGAGCTATGCTCCTCTATCTCGACGAATTCCTTGACACGTCGTTGCATTCCAGACCTCCCCCGGCCCCAAGACAACTAAATACAAGTCGCGCGATTCCTCGCGCAACGGCTAATCCCGATTTATCCCCAACCAAGTTGCGATCGACCGAATCGATTGAGGTCCAGAAATGAGTCCCACGCCGCCGATCATGCTGTCATCCGGCGCATTGGAAATGGGCTTAAGCCCTTCTATTGGCGGGAGTATTTCGTGGTTCGACTGGACCGCGGGTGATCAGCGCGTGGCCGTATTGCGCAAATGCAACAGCTTGCATGAAAATGTCCTGGACGCCGCTTGCTTCCCCCTCGTGCCCTTCGTCAATCGCATCCGCGGCGGCAATTTCATCTTTCGCGGCCAAGACATAAGGCTCGCTCCGAATATGGCTGGGGACCCCAGCCCGCTGCATGGCCAGGGCTGGCTGGCGCCGTGGCAGGTCGACGACGCAAGCGCCTGCGAGGCCTTGCTGTCGTTCCATCATCTGTCCGGCGAGTGGCCGTGGGACTATCGCGCCGAGCAGCATTTCGCGCTCGACGATCGCGGGCTGTCGCTGCGCCTGTCGTGCCGCAATCTGTCGCCCGAGCCGATGCCGTGCGGGCTCGGCCAGCACCCTTTTTTCAACTGCGGGCGGGAGACCCGGCTCGACACGCGCGTCACCAAGGTGTGGATCATCGACGAGCATGTCCTGCCGGTCGAGAAGATCGCCGCGACCGGCCGCTTCGACCTCGCCGATCGCTTGGTCTGCGGGCGGGATCTCGACCACGGCTTCGGCGGCTGGGGCGGCGTCGCGCGGATGACCGACCCGGCGTGGCCGTTCGACCTCAAGCTCAAGTCGCCCGATACGCATTTCTTCCAGCTCTACTCGCCGGCCAACGGCGGCATTTTCGTCGCCGAGCCGGTGACCCACGCCAATGCCGCCTTGAATGCGCCCGAGGAGCAGTGGGGCGAACTCGGCATGCGGGTGCTCGATCCCGGCGACGAAATGCGCCTCGACCTGCGCCTCGATGTGATTGCCAACGGGTCCGGTTGAACCGCCGCCACCCCGCCTCTATAGCCCCGCACTGCCGCCGTTCGGAGACGTGGGTGAGTGGCTGAAACCAGCGGTTTGCTAAACCGCCGTACGGGGTTAACCCGTACCGAGGGTTCGAATCCCTCCGTCTCCGCCATTCCGGGCTCTCTTCACACCCTGAGCGCCGCCGCGGCTTCGGCTTCGCGCTTCAAGTTGCGGGCGAGCTGGGCCTGGCCGTTGAGATATTGTGGCGGCACGTGGATGTCGCGGTAATCGAGCGCGGCGGCGGCGCGCAGCGTCCACATCGGGTCGATCAGATGCGGGCGGCCGAGCGCGACCAGATCGGCGCGGCCGGCGGCGAGGATCGAATTGGCGTGATCAGGCTCATAGATGTTGCCGACCGCCATGGTCGCCACCCGGGCCTCGTTGCGCAATTTGTCGGAGAACGGCGTCTGGAACATCCGGCCATAGACCGGCGACGCGTCGGTCGATGTCTGGCCGGCCGAGACGTCGATCAGGTCGGCGCCTTCGCGCGCGAAGGCCTCGGCGATGGCGACCGCCTCGGCCGGGGTAACGCCGTCGTCGCCGGCCCAGTCGTTGGCCGAAATCCGCACCGACATTGGCATGTGCGGCGGCAAAGCGGCGCGCATCGCCGCGAACACTTCCAAGGGATAGCGCAGGCGATTGTCGAGGCTCCCGCCATAATCGTCGGTGCGATGGTTCATGAGCGGGGTGATGAAGCTCGACAGCAGATAGCCGTGCGCGGCGTGGAGCTCGACCATGTCGAAACCGGCATCGACGCCCATGCGGACGGCGGCGACGAACTGGTCGCGGACCATGTCCATGTCGGCGCGGGTCATCGCCTTTGGCCGCTGATTGACCGGCGACCACGGCACGTCGGACGCCGCCATTACCGGCCAATTGCCGTCGTCGAGCGGCACGTCATTGCCTTCCCAGCCCAATTTGGTCGAACCCTTGCCTCCCGAATGGCCGAGCTGGAGGCAGATTTTCGTTTTGCTGTTGGCGTGGACGAAATCGACGATCCGCCGCCACGCCGCGACATGTTCGGGCGACCACAGGCCGGTGCAACCCGGGCTGATTCTGCCCTCGGGCGAGACGCAGGTCATCTCGGTGAAGATGAGGCCGGCGCCGCCCAGCGCGCGCTCGCCATAATGCACCAGATGAAAGTCGCCCGGCGTGCCGTCGACCGCCGAATACATCGCCATCGGCGACACCGTGATGCGGTTTTCGACGGTCATCTCGCGCAATTTGAACGGCGCGAACATCGGCGCCGCCGATTTGCCTTCGACCCCGGCGCGCTCCCAAAACCAGCGTTCGACACTCTCCAGCCAGTCCTTGTCGCGCAGCCG
>JBDSNQ010000136.1:0-2317 GCA_039915275.1 Sphingomicrobium sp. | reverse complement strand
CAGGCCAGCGGCGGCGACTTCACCGCCAAGCATTTCCGCACCTGGGGCGCGAGCGTGATCGCGTTCGACCAATTGCTCAAGAAAGCCGAAGACGCGCGGATCTCGGTCAAGACCGTGGTCGAGCCAGTCGCCGAGGCGCTCGGCAATACGGTCGCGATGAGCCGCAAATCATACGTCCATCCGGCGCTGCTCGAAGCGGTCAAGGACACCCCGCGCGATCCCCTAAACGGCGCCGAGCGGCCGCGCGCCAAGGCTCGCTTGTCGTCGACCGAGGTCGGCTTGCTCGCCTTCCTCGCCCGCGGCGGCAAGCGCGCCCGGCGGCGCAAGGCCAAGGCGGCCGAAAACGCAGCCGTGGCTGCGGCAGCTTGATCGCTCCAGCCGCTACCGCCATGACGGCGGTGATGCGCGACCAATTGCACCCGTGGACCGGACTCGTGCCGTGGCTCCAGGCCAATAGCGAAGCGCTGCTGGTCGGCAGCCTGGTCGCGGTGGCGCTGGTCGCGGTGATGCTGGTCCTGCGCCACATCGGCGAGCGAATCACCGCGACCGCGCCTAGCTACACCAGCTGGAAATCGGTCATCGGCCGGGTTTTGGCCAAGACCAGCCTCGCTTTCATGATCATCGCCGCGATCGAGATCGTCGCCAATTTCGCCGAGCCGCCCAGGCGCATCGCTCGCCTCTCGGACATCCTGTTCATCATCACCTTCGCGCTCCAGGGCGCAGTGTGGGCGCGTGAGCTGATCCTCGGCGTCATTGGCCATCGCGTCGGCGACGATCCCCGCGAAACCAACCTCGGCAATGCCATGTCGGTGATCCGCGTCCTCGTCAGCATCGCCTTGTTTGCGATCGCGGTCATCGTCATTCTCGACAATCTCGGGGTCAACGTCACCGCTTTGGTCGCCGGGCTCGGCATCGGCGGCATCGCCATCGGCCTCGCCGCGCAGGGCATCTTTTCCGACCTGTTCGCGGCCCTTTCGATCCTGTTCGACAAGCCGTTCCGCCGCGGCGACACCATCCGCTACGACAGCAGCGTCGGCACCGTCGAACGGATCGGCCTCAAGACGACGCGCATGCGCTCGATCAGCGGCGAGCAGATGATCATGGCCAACACCAAGCTGCTCGAGCGCGAGATCCACAACCTCGCCGGCGGCCGCAATCGCCGCGCGACGCTGACCTTCGGCCTGGTGTACCAAACCCCGCTCGACAAATTGCAAGCCGTGCCCGAGCTGGCCCGGGCGGCGGTCAAAGCGCGCAAGCGCTGCAAGTTCGTGCGCTGCACCATCACCAACCTCGCCCCGTCGAGCCTTGAGCATGAACTGCTGTTCGACATCGCCAGCGTCGATCCTGACGTCCTCGCCGCCGAGCGCTCCGCCGTGATCATGGCCGTCTTGACGAGCTTCGCCGACCAAGGCGTCGAATTCGCTTACCCGACCCAGACCACCTTCACCGCCGCTCCCGACGGCACCCTCGTCATGCCCTACGCCCCGCCGATCAAAAGCTGATGCCAGTCGCCAGCCTCGAAGACATCCGCGCCCGGATCGGCAGTGAAGTCGGCGTGTCCAGCTGGCTGACCATCGACCAGGCGCGGATCGACGCGTTCGCCGACGCCACCGAGGACCGCCAGTTCATCCACGTCGATCCGAAAGCCGCCGCCCAGACCCCGTTCGGCGGCACGGTCGCCCACGGTTTCCTCTCGCTGGCGATGCTGTCGCGCATGGCGGCCGAAGCGATGCTTGTCCCCGACAGCCTCAAGATGGCGGTCAATTACGGGCTCGACCGCGTACGCTTCATTGCCCCCGTGCAGTCTGGCAAGCGCATTCGCGGCCGCTTCGTCCTCGATGCGATCGACGAGAAGGCGCCGGGTCAGCTGCTGCTGCGCCACACCGTCACGGTCGAAATCGAAGGCGTGGACAAGCCAGCCCTGACCGCGCAATGGCTCGGCTTGCTATTCGTTTAAGGAGAGAAAAATGGCCACCCGCGACGCCGTGATCGTGTCGACCGCCCGCACCCCCATCGGCCGCGCCTACAAGGGCGCGTTCAATGCGACGCCGGGACCAACCCTGGGCGCATTCTCGCTCAAACCGGCGATCGAACGCGCCGGGATCAACGCCGGCGAGATCGACGACGTCGTGTGGGGCGCGGTGCTTACGCAGGGCACGCAGTTCGGCAATATCGGCCGCATGGTCGCCTTGCGCGCCGGCTGCCCGGTCGGCGTGTCGGGGATGACGATCGACCGCCAATGCTCGTCGGGGCTGATGGCCATCGCCACCGCCGCCAAGCAGATCATCACCGACCGCATGGACGTGGTCGCCGCCGG
>JBDSNQ010000016.1:0-7114 GCA_039915275.1 Sphingomicrobium sp. | reverse complement strand
TCCCCAGCCGCTTCCTCGCCGAGCTGCCGAGCGAGCATATCGAGCAGGAAACGACCATGACCGGCGGCGAGTCTTTATGGCGCGCACAATGGAGCGAGCGCGCCGACCCCTTCGCCCACGTCGCCAGGGCGGAACGGAGGGGGCCGGGCTTTCAGAGGGCGGTCACAACCACCGACTTCCGTTCGTCCCGAGCGAAGTCGAGGGGCGCTAGCACGGACTACGCCCGCCAACCGATCGAAGTCCGCGCCAGCGCCGTCTCCCTCGGTAACAAGGGCCGCGACGACCTCGCGCTCGGCCAGCGCGTGTTCCACGGCAAATTCGGCTACGGTGTGATCGCCGCAATCGAAGGCAACAAGCTTGAAATCGACTTCGAGCACGCCGGAAGGAAGAAGGTGCTGGACAGTTTTGTCAGCGCCGACGCGTAACGATTGCCGAGGGGCGGCTGGAACAGAGCTAGCTTATGGCCGCGAGGCGGCTCTGGCTTCATCTGCCTTCGACGCCAACCACCGATCCGCCGCCACCAGCAGCGCCGCCACAGCCGCAAACCCCGCGAGCATCACCGCAACACTCACCAACAGCGCCCCCGCGCTTTGCTCGGCGGGGTTGAGGAACCAATAGGCGTACCAGCCGTCGATCGCGCCGCGGGCGAGCGAATAGGCCAAATAAGCGGCTGGCGGGAGCAGCGCCCAGCCAATCTCGCGCCATTTGAGGCCCGGATGCGGGGCGACGACCCACACCGCCAGGAACAACAATGGCATGGCATCGTGCAGCGCCATGTCGGCGACTTTTTGCAGCCCGGTCGGGTGCCACAACGCGCGCAAGGCGACCGAATACGTGATCCCGACCAGGGCGATTGACGTCGCTGCCATCAACCGCGCCCTCGCCCTCGCCAATGGACCGTGACTGTCCAGCGCCATCGCCATCGCCACAACCGACGCGCCGATGTTGGTCAGGATGGTGAAGAAGCCGACAAACCGCCAAACCCCGAGCGCGGGCCCGAGGTTGCGGACAATCAGCGCTAGCTGCAGCGCCAGAGCAGCCCAGCCAATTAGCGCGGCAACCTCCGCGATACCCCTGGTGCGCATCCGTCACCCCCATATTTGCCGATTCGGAACCCAACTCGCTTCGCGATCATTAAAGCTACCAAAGTCAACAACATAAAGAGCTGAAACATGAAAAAGCGGCTAGCGTTGGCGCTCGCCCTGTCGAGCGTCCTTGCCCTCACAATCCCTGCCTCGCCGGCAGCTAGTTCCTACGAAACTCCCGACGCCAAGGCGACGGCGAGCGAGGCCGTGGCGATGGCCCTGTCGGACATGGCCGACGTATTCGGCGACAAGGCTTTGAAGCCTGGGCAGTATGTGTGGCGCGACGTCCCCGACGCGGCCGGGCCCGAACGCGTCGTCATCAGCCTCTCGGACCAGCTTGCCTTCCTCTATCGCGGCGAGACGCTGGTGGCGGTCTCGACCATCTCGAGCGGCAAGGACGACAAGCCGACCCCGACCGGGATCTTCCCGATCCTCGAGAAACAGGTGATGCACCACAGTCGGAAGTATGACGACGCGCCGATGCCGTTCATGCAGCGCCTGGACCAGTACGGCGTTGCGCTCCACGCCGGCTACAATCCCGGCACGCCAGCGTCGCACGGATGCGTCCGCCTGCCGCCGAAATTCGCCGCCAGGCTGTTTACGGTAACCGAGGTCGGGACTCCGGTGTTCATCGCGACTTAACCGAGGTGACTCACATACGCGGGACGCAACAACTTAACACAAATTAGAAACTGGTTGGGCAGGTGACCACCATAGGCTATAGGGTGCCTATCACTGGCCATCGCTTGGCGTGCCGGTGGCTGAGAGACGCGATGCTCCCGCCGAGAGGGGCACCCGATGAAGCAATTTCAAGATTTGGCCGGAGCCCAGGGTCTGGCGATGGCCATCGTCGACACCTTGCCCGAACCATTCCTGGTGCTCGATGACAAATTGAGGGTGTTGGCCGCCAGCCGCTGCTTCTGCGAAGTCTTCATGGAAGATCCAGACGTCTGCCACGGGCGCTCTTTATTCGACCTCGGCGGCGGCCATTGGGACATACCCGGACTGCGCGAGCTCCTCGAAGCCGTAATCCCGAGCCACGCGCCCGTCGAAGATTTCGAATTCGAGCAAGACTTTCGCCATATCGGCAAGCGCACGATCCAGCTCAATGCGCAGCCGATCCGTGATGACAGCAATGCGGCGCGGATGGTGCTGCTGGCGATCAAGGATATTACCGCCCGGCGCGTCATCGAGGATGAAAAAGAAGCGCTGCTGGAGCACACCGAACTGCTGCTCGTACAGCAAAAGACCCTCCTTCGGGAAATGCGGCACCGGATCGCCAACAGCCTGCAGATTATCGCCAGCATCATGTTGATGAAGGCCGGTTCGGTGTTGTCCGATGAAACCAAGAGCGAGCTCCGCGACGCCCACCAGCGGGTGATGTCGGTCGCCGCCGTGCAGAGTCACCTCCATGAGGTGGAAGGCATCGAACAAATCGACATCGGCGCGTATCTCACCAAGCTCGTCGCCGGTCTGGCTTCTTCGATGATCGGACCCAAACAGAATATCCGGATCGCCGTCGCGGCCGACGCCGGGACGCTCCCCAGCAGCCACGCGGTGAGCCTTGGCCTGATCGTCACCGAGTTAGTCATCAACGCCATCAAATATGCCTTCCCCAAGGAGCGAAAGTCGGAGCGCATCCGGGTGACGTTCGAAAAGGCCGGTTCCGACTGGAAACTCACGGTGTCCGACAATGGCACTGGGCGGCGTCAGAATGAGACCGCTAAATCCACCAGCGGCCTCGGCACCGTGCTGATCACCGCTTTGGCCAAGCAGCTCGACGCACAAATCTCGGAGGTGTCGACGGGCAAGGGCCTGACCATCGAAGTGACGCGGGCAACCTTCGTGTCGAAGCTGTCGCGGGCCGCCTAACCGCGCTGCCTGCGGTTAGCCCTGCGGCAGTTCGACCGGTTCGAGGAAGACGCCGCCAGCCTCGGTGCCAAGCGCCCAGCGGATTTGCGCCGGAAAGTCGCCGTAGCGGGCAACCCGCAAGAACACGTGTGAGCCGATCGGAAGGGTGTCGTCGGTCTTGAGATGAAACCCGCCCGACGAGACATCGGTGATCGTCACCAGATGCTCGGAGCCATCGGCCATCACTAGCGTCGCGTCGTGCGCGACGTTCACCCGCGGCTTGCGCGAAATATGTCCAGGGTACCGGCTCACGGCGCGACTTTCTCCAATCCACCGTGATCATAATTCAGCTGGGTTGAGAAATGGTTAGCGGAATCTTGAGGTAAGAGACGCCGTCGGCTCCGGGCGGCGGGAAACGGCCGGCGCGAATGTTGACCTGAATCGCCGGCAGGAGGAGCTTGGGCATGCTCAGCTTAGCATCCCGCGTCTCGCGCATCGCCACATACTCGTCCTCACTGACGCCGCCGCGCAAATGCAAATTGCCAGCCAATTGCTCGCCAACTGTGGTCTCCCACGCGAACGCGTCGCGGCCCGGCGCCTTATAATCGTGGCACATGAACAGTCGCGTCTCCGGCGGGAGCGCCAGGATGCGCTGGATCGATTGATAGAGCTGGTGCGCGCAACCGCCCGGGAAGTCGCAGCGCGCGGTGCCATAATCGGGCATGAACAACGTGTCGCCGACGAACACCGCGTCGCCGACCTTATAGCTGACGCAGGCCGGCGTGTGGCCCGGGGTCGCGATCACCTCGATCTCCAGATTGCCCAGCGCGAGCCGCTGGCCGTCTTCGAGCAGCAGGTCGAAATCGCCGCTATCACCCTTGAGATCATCGGCCGCAAACATCGGGCCAAAGGCCTTCTGCACCTCGCGAATGCCGGCCCCGATGCCTACTCTGGCGCCGGTGCTGTGCTTGAAATGCGGAGCCGCCGTCAGATGGTCCGCGTGCGGGTGAGTCTCGAGCACCAGTTTGATCGCCAAGGCCTGCTCGCTAGCCGCGCCCAGGATTCGATCGGCTGACTTGGTGCTGACCGAACCGCTCACGGGATCAAAATCGAGCACCGGGTCGATGACCGCCGCCGCGCCCGTCCCGGGGTCCGCGACCAGATAGGAAACCGAGTTGGTGGCCTCGTCGAAAAAGGCCCTGATCCGCGGTCCCGCCGCCATGCCGCCGCTCCCTTTGAGAGACCGTCAGAATGGCTCCCAGGGCGCGGCGCGGCAAGCCTTTTAGGCGATGCTCAGAATTGGGCCTCGGTCATGGTCGTCAGCTCTGGCTTGGGCACGCCACTCGCCTTGTAATTCGCGACCAGTTCGGCCTTGCGCCGCGCCATCTGCTCACCCAGCGCGTCCATGTCGAGCCCGGCCGCGCGGGCCTGAGCGAACATCCCTTCCATCCTTTTTTCTTCTTCCTCGACGTGATGCTCGATCTGCTCCTGGAGCACTTTGACCTTGGCGTCGAAATACTCGTCGCTGGCCTCGCTGTTGGCCTCGATTTCGGCGATCAGCACCTTGGCGCCGTCATGCTCGACATAGGCCTCTTTCAACAGATCCTCGTCGATCTTGCCCTCGCACGCTGGGTAGAAAATCTCTTCCTCAATGGTCGCATGGACCGACAGTTCGAGGCAGATTTTCTGCGCCAGTTTCTGCTTGCGGTCATCGCCGCTCGCTTTCTCGAATTGGGCAAACAGGTCCGCAACCGCGCGGTGATCCTGCTTGAGAAGGGCAATCGCGTCCTGCTGTTTTACGTCTGACATGGGGATCTCCTATGCTGTGCCAGCGCAACCCGCCGGACAGCACAGATGTTCCTGCTTTCGCCGGACAAAATTAACCGCGCGGAGCGGCAGCCCGCGCCTGGCCAGCGGCAATCGCGGCGGTATGCTCGCCTTGCTCCGGATCGGCGGGCTCGGGCACCGCTCGCGCCGGCCCGCGGTTAAGCTCCATCCAGTCGCGGAACGGCAAATGATAGAGCATATCCATGACCTCGAACTCCATGCCGGCGGGCTGGTTGGTGTTGCTGTTCCACAGCGCGACGACGCCGCTTTTGCGGGCCGGATCGAACAGGATCAGCGAGCGGTAGCCGCTGACCCCGCCGCGATGGCCGACGATCCGGTGCCCGGCATAATCGTAGCTGCGCCAACCATAGCCGTAATCCGCCTCGCCAATCCGCTCGAGGAATTTGCGCAGCCGCTGCCGCTCGCCCGGCGTCTTGACCAGCGAGGCATGGATCGTCTGCAATAGCTTGGGCGACAGCACGTCGGGCATCGCGCCCATCTGCGCCAGCAGCCACAGCGACATGTCCTTGATGTTGCTGTTGACCCCGCCCGCCGCCGGCACCCGGTAATAAGCGTCCAATACCTCCAGAGGCCGGCGACCGGCATTGTGCGGCCGCGCCCAGCTTTTGGCGCTCTCCAGCCCCTCGCGAGTGACGCTGGCACCGGTCATCCCGATCGGGTTGAACAGCATCTCCTGGACCGCTTGAGGATAGGACTTGTGGGTCACTTGCTCGACGATTTCGGACGCTCCGTCATAGGCGACATTCTGGTAGCTCCAGCATGTTCCGGGCGGGCAGATCGCGCTCAGTTGCGCCAGCGAGCTGCGCAGCAAATGCGTGTCCTGCCCTTCCTCCAATTTATTGTCATAGGCGTTGCGGTAAAGCCCGAGACGGTGGCTCAGCATGTCGCCGATGGTCGCCGTCGCCTCCGCTCCGCCGGGGAGCTTCATGCTCGCGGCATATTGGATCAGCGGTGAATTGAAGCTCAATTTGCCCTGCTCGTCGAGCTTCGCGATCATCGTCGCCGCCAGACCCTTGGACACCGATGCCCAGCGGAACACCGTATCCGGCGTCACTTTCTCGCCCGAGCCGGCGAGCGTTTCGCCATAGCCGCTAAGGAACGTGATCCGGCCGTTTTCGACAATCCCCACGGCAAGCCCGACCACTGGCCGTTGCTGCGCCAGCCGCTTCAACCGTGCGTCAAGCGCTGCATAATCGATGTCGCGCCTCGCCGAGGTCGACACCGCCGCGAGTTGCAGGTGGGCCCGGGACGGTGAGGACGTGTTGCTCTTGGGAGCGGAGTGCGGGCGCATTGCCACCAACGCCGCGCCGGTCAGCAGGGCGAACACGCCGAGACCGATCTGGAATCGCTTTCCCAACCAGCACTCCTCCCCACCCCATTCCCCTGTGGCGGCTGCGATGAACCCGCTCAACGCCGCGCATGGCAAGCTGCGACGAGACGATTCCCTGGCGCGACGAATGCCGCTTCGGCTGGCCTTCGTCGCTCGGCTCGCTTAAAGGCCCGCCCCGGGAGGCATGCCAATGCAATTTCTGAAGAACCTGTTCTGGGTGCTTCTCGCCGTGCTCATCGCCTTGTTCGCCAGCCGCAACTGGTCCGACGTCACACTCAACCTGTGGGGTGACATCCAGGTCGACATCAAATTGCCGTTGCTGATGACGCTGATGTTCCTCTTGGGCTTCGTGCCGGTCTTCCTGGTTCACCGCACCCGGCTATGGACCATCAAGCGACGGCAGGAAGTCGACCAGCGGCAGCAGCTGTTGGCCGCCCAGCAAACGTCGTCGGACGATATTGCGCCGGTCGCATGAGCCCAATCTACGTTGCCATCGACACGCCGGACCTGACCCGCGCGCGAGAGATCGCGCGGGCCGTCCGCGGGGTTGCCGGGGGGATCAAGCTCGGGCTCGAATTCTTTGCCGCCAACGGCCCGGCGGGCGTCGCCGAACTGGGCGAGTTCGGCTTGCCGATCTTTCTCGATCTCAAGCTCCACGACATCCCCAACACGGTCGCCAAGGCGATCCGCGCGCTGGCCCCGCTCGAACCGGCGATCCTCACCGTCCATGCCGCCGGCGGCCTGGCGATGCTAGAGAATGCCAAGGCCGCGGCATCGCCCAGGACCAAGGTCGTCGCGGTCACGGTTCTCACCAGCCTGGATGACAAGGATCTCGCCGCTGCCGGGGTCAACGGCGGCGCGGCCGAACAGGTCGCCCGCCTCGCCGCCCTCGCGCAGGCCGCTGGCCTCGACGGCATCGTTTGCTCGGGCGACGAAGTCGGTGCCGCCCGCAAGGCTTGGCCCGACGGTTTCTTCGTCGTCCCCGGCGTCCGGCCGCAAG
>JBDSNQ010000063.1:0-4197 GCA_039915275.1 Sphingomicrobium sp. | reverse complement strand
CGGTCGCGCAGCGGTGTGGTCAGCAACCCCTGGCGGGTGGTCGCGCCGATCAGGGTGAAGCGCGGCAGGTCGATCCGCACCGATCGCGCCGACGGCCCCTCGCCGATCATCAGGTCGAGCGCGCGGTCCTCCATCGCCGGATAGAGCACCTCCTCGATCGCTGGCTGGAGGCGGTGGATCTCGTCGATGAACAGCACGTCGCCGTCCTCGAGATTGGTCAGTAACGCGGCGAGGTCGCCCGACTTGGCGATCACCGGGCCGGAGGTGGCGCGAAAGCCCACCCCCATTTCACGCGCGAGAATTCCCGCCAGCGTGGTCTTGCCCAGCCCCGGCGGGCCGAACAGCAGCACATGGTCCAATGGCTCGCCGCGGCTCTTGGCGGCGTTGACGAACACGCGGAGGTTGTCGCGCGCGACTTGCTGGCCGATGAATTCGTCGAGCGATTTGGGCCGCAACGCCGCATCCGCATCCTCAGGCGTGCGTTCGGGCGTCGTGATGCGGGCGGGGTCGGTGGCCATCCAATATGCTTGTGGCAAAAAGCCCGGGCAAAGGCGAGCGGCTTGCGGCGCATCGCGCGACCGGGCAGCATTGCCCGCAAAGGGGGCGGGTTTATGGAAATATCTCGGCGATCGGTTTTGGCGGGGGTGGTGGCGCTGGCGTCGGCCGGTCCGGCGGTGGCGAAAGCGGCGGCTACAGGTGCCGGCGGCGACTGGTACGGTCGTGCCATCATCATCGACGCATTGGGCGGAACCGGCGATCCCTATGCCGCCGACGGCGTCACCCGGATGACCGACCGCGGCTGGGCCGAGACGGTAGCGACCGGGGTGACCGTCGTTCGCGACACCGTGATGCCGGTCGGCAATGTGACCGACCCATGGGGCGATTATCAAAAGGCAATCGCCGATGAGCACGATTTGATCGCCGCCAATCCCGACCGGCTGCTGTTGGTCCGCAGCGCCGCCGATATCCTCACCGCCAAGCGCGAGCGCAAGTTCGCGGTCGTGGTCGGCACCCAGGACACATCGATGGTCGGGCCTGAACTGAACCGGCTGGCTCAGATGAAGAAGGACGGCGTGCTCACCGTCCAGCTGACCTATAACAACCGTAACTTGGCTGGCGACGGCGCGCTCGAGCCGGCGAATGCGGGGCTCAGCAAGCTCGGCAAGGCGACGATCGAGCGGATCGAGGCGGAAAAGCAATTGCTCGACCTGAGCCATGGCGGGGCGCGGACGATGGCCGAGGCAACCGCTTTCGCCAAACGACCTTTGGTCATCAGCCACACCGGTGCGCGGGCGCTGACCGATCATCCGCGCAACACCGACGACGCGACCATTCGCGCGGTCGCCGACAAGGGCGGCGTGGTCGGGGTCTATTTCATGCCGTTCCTGACCCTCGACAGCCACCCCAAGGCGGCGGACGTCATCGCCCATGTCGAATATGTCGCCAGGATCGCGGGGGAGGATCACGTCGGCATCGGCACCGACAATGGTGTGCTGCCGACCACCCTCGACGAAGAAACCAAGAAGAAATTGGAGAAATGGCAGCTCGACCGGATCAAGGCCGGGATCGCCTCGCCGGGCGAAGCGGTCGGCGTCTATCCGATGGTCGCCGATTACAACAGCGTCGACCGCTACCGCCGCTTCGCCAGCGATTTGGCCAAGCGCGGCTGGAGCCAGGCGCGGCTCGAAAAACTGATGGGCGGCAATTTCCTCCGCGTCTATCGCGACGCGTGGGGCGGTTAAGGCCTATTTCGCCGCTTTCCTCAGCGCCAGCCGGACTAGCGCGTCGAGTTGGGCGTCGGGGCCTAGCTCCTCTTGCGCGGCGGCGACGGCGGCGGATGCTTCGGCCGGCTTGAAGCCGAGGTTCCCAAGCGCCGACACGGCGTCGGCGGCGGTGCCGGAGCGCGGCAGTGCAGCGCCCGCACTCCCGGCTAAACCCGGCGCGCCCAATTTACCCTGCAGCTCCATCGCGATGCGTTGCGCGAGCTTGGGGCCGACGCCGTTGGCGCGGGCGATCATTGCTTTGTCGCCCGAGGATACCGCAAGCGATAGCTCATCGGGGCCGAGTGCCGAGAGAATCGCCAGCGCGACGCGACCGCCGACGCCCTGGACTGAAGTCAAAGCACGAAACGCCTCGCGTTCGCCAGCCGTGCCGAAGCCGAACAGGGTCATCGAATCCTCGCGCACCTGCATTTCGGTGAGGAAGAGCACCTCGCTGCCGATCGGCCCGATTGCGTCGAGTGTGCGGGCGCTAGCGAGCACCTGATAACCGACCCCGCCAACGTCGATCACCGCGCCGTCGACGCTGGTTTCGGCAAGGGTTCCGGTAAGACGCGCGATCATGGTGCAAGTGCTAGCGCGAGTTTCCTACTGCCGTCACCCTGAACTTGTTTCAGGGTCCATTTGCGGGAGAGGCCGAACGGGCGGAGCAATGGATGCTGAAACAAGTTCAGCATGACGGTTTCAGGCAATGGCCCGCGCGCTCGCCAGAAAATGGGCGTGGGTGATGGCGACGGCGAGGGCGTCGGCGGCGTCGGGACCGGCGATGGTCACGCCAGGGAGCAGCCGGCCGACCATCGCGTGGACCTGGGCCTTTTCGGCGTTGCCGTTGCCGACCACCGCTTTCTTGACCAGGCGGGCGGCATATTCGCCAACCGTCAGGCCGGAGCGCGCCGCTAGCATCAGAGCGACACCGCGCGCCTGGCCGAGCTTCAAGGTTGATTGCGGGTTTTTGTTGACGAACACATCCTCGACCGCGGCGCCATCCGGCCGGAGCTCGGCGAGCAGTGCTTCGAGCTGATCGGCCAGTTGCGCGAGGCGAGTTGGCAGCGGGTCGGCGGTTTTCGTTTTCAACTCACCATTGGCGATATGCGAGAGGCGGTTGCCCTCAGCTTCGATCAAACCCCAGCCGGTCGTGCCGAGACCCGGATCGAGGCCGAGGATCTTCAAAGCTTCTCCAGCTCTTCGTCCGGCACATCGTAATTGCCCCAAACGGTCTGGACGTCGTCGTCGTCGTCGAGCGAATCGATCAGCTTCATCAAATTGGCCGCGTCTTCGCCGCGGACTTCGATCTCGGTTGAAGGTTTCCACGCCAGCTTGGCGCCCTCGGCCTCGCCGAGCAGCGGCTCCAATGCCTTCTGGACCTCGTGCAGCTGGTCGAGCGCGGTCCAGATCTGGTGGCCACCCTCGTCCGATTCGACGTCCTCGGCCCCGGCCTCGATCGCCGCTTCGAACACCTTGTCGGCATCGCCAGCGTCCGCGCCATATTCGATCAGGCCCAGCCGCTCGAAGCCATGGCTGACGCTGCCGCCGGCACCCAGATTGCCGCCGTTTTTGGAGAAGATCGTCCGGACATTGGTGGCGGTGCGGTTGCGGTTGTCGGTCAGCGCCTCGACGATCAAAGCGACCCCGGCCGGACCGAAGCCTTCGTAGCGGATTTCCTCGTAACTCTCGGTGTCGCTGGACGACGCCTTGTCGATCGAGCGCTGAATATTGTCCTTGGGCATCGACTGCGCCTTGGCGGCGAGGATCGCCGAACGCAGCCGCGCGTTCATGTCCGGATCGGGCAAGCCCATCTTGGCCGCGACGGTGATTTCCCGCGCCAGCTTGGAGAACATCGTCGAGCGCTTTTTGTCCTGCGCTCCCTTGCGGTACATGATGTTCTTATATTTGGAATGGCCGGCCATCGCGCTCTCCTACGCCAGCCCGAGCGCGGTGCGATAGGTATCCAGCAACGCGTCCATTTCCTGACGTGTGTGGGTTTCCATGCGCCTCAGGCGGACAATTGAGCGCATGGTCTTGGTGTCATAGCCGTTGGCCTTGGCCTCGGAATAGACATCGCGAATGTCGTCGGCCATCGCCTTTTTCTCTTCTTCCAGCCGCTCGATGCGCTCGATGAATAGCCGCAGCTGATCAGCCGCGACGGTGCCTTCCGCCATAACTCAAACTCTCCGATTCAGGTTGAACGGGCGGCTCTAGGCGAGCCCGGGCGGCGGCTCAAGCGGGTTGAACGCTGGGCCCGAGCAGCTATTGCCGCGGCCTATTGGCATGGAAGGTGACGAGTGACCGAAGTGTTCACACCGCGTTCGCGCAAGGTGAAGATCCTGGCGACGCTCGGCCCGGCGTCGAGCACGCGAGCGATGATTCGCAAGCTGGTACTGGCCGGAGCCGATGCGTTCCGGATCAACATGAGCCACGG
>JBDSNQ010000255.1:0-5556 GCA_039915275.1 Sphingomicrobium sp. | reverse complement strand
TGCCCTCCTCCATCAGCTAGTCGACGTGGGATGGTTGACTGCACGGCGTGCGCGCCTAGCGTGCGGCGGTTGTTCTGGGAGAAGATGTCATGCGTTTGATGTTTGCCGCCTTGCTGACCGCTTCATCCGCCGCAGGGCTCGCCGCGCTGCCCGCGCCCACGCTGTCGCCCGCGCGGCACCAGGCGGCCCATGATATGTTCGAGCATGTGATCTACATGCCGACCGTCATCGGCCGCCATCAAGTGCCGGCGATGGCGCAATATGTCGCCGATCAGTTCACTGCGGCGGGCTTCCCTGCGGCCGACGTCCATGTCGTCCCCTATCACACCGGCAGCGCCACCACCGGCGATGACGACACCGCCGCGGTGATCGTCCGCTGGCGCGCCGCCGGCACCCCCAAGGCGAAGCCGATCATGCTCATGGGCCACATGGACGTGGTCGAGGCCAAGCGCGAGGATTCGACCACCGACCCGTTCGTGCTGACCGAGAAAGACGGCTATTATTATGGCCGCGGCACGATCGACATGAAGGATGGCATCGTCGGCATCACCCAGGCGATGATCAATTTGAAGGCGGCCGGTTTCAAACCCAAGCGCGACATCGTCGTGCTATTCACCGGCGATGAGGAAACCAACGGCATCGGCGCCAACAATGGCGCGAGCCAGTGGCTCGAACTGCTCGGCAACCCCGAATATGGCCTCAACGCCGATGGTGGCGGCGGCGGCTTCAACCCCGACGGCACCAATGCCGGCTTCACTATGCAAACCGCCGAGAAGACTTTCGCCGGTTACACACTGACCGTCCGCAACCGCGGCGGCCATTCGTCCAAGCCGCGCAAGGACAATGCGATCTACAGCCTCGCCCACGCGCTCGACAAGATCGAGGCCTATCGCTTCGCGCCGATGCAGAGCGAGACGACCAAGGCGTATTTCTCGGCGCGCGAAAAGATGGAGAAGGGCCCGCTGGGCGATGCGATGCGAGCCTGGCTCGCAAATCCCAATGATGGCGCGGCCGCCGACGCGATCGAAGCGAGCGAAAGCGAAGTCGGACTGACCCGCACGCGGTGCGTCCCGACGCGGCTGTTCGCGGGCCACGCCGACAATGCCCTGCCCCAGCTCGCCACGGCGATGATCAACTGCCGCATCTTCCCCGGCACCGATCCCAACGCAATCCAGGCCGAGCTCACCAGCATCGTCGCCGACCCGACGGTGGTGGTCAGCCGCAACGACAAGTATGTGTCGTCGATCAGTTCGCCGCTGCGGCCCGATGTCACCGGCGCCTACACTCGGGCGGTGCAGACGCTGCACCCGGGCATGGCGGTGTTCCCCGAAATGTCGACCGGGGCCAGCGACGCGCGGCCGTTCCGGGTCGGCGGGATCCCGGTCTATGGCACCAACGGCGGCTGGGTGGTCGTGCCAATCGACTTCCGCGCCCACGGCAAGGACGAGCGGCTGCCGATCGAGTCGCTCTACGACAATGTCGTCCACTGGCAGCTGATCCTGCGCGACCTCGCCGGGAAATAGCTCAGAGGGCTTTCGCCGCCTCAAGCACCTCGGCGGCGTGGCCGGGGACTTTGACCTTGCGCCATTCGCGCAGGATCCGCCCGTCGGCGCCGACCAGGAAGGTCGCGCGCTCCATCCCCATATATTTGCGGCCGTACATCGATTTTTGGACCCAGGTGCCGAAGGCGTCGGAGATCGCGCCATCCTCGTCCGCGACCAATGGAACGGCGAGATCATATTTGGCGATGAACTTGTCGTGCTTCTTCATCGGGTCGCGCGAGACGCCGATGACGCGGACTCCGGCGGCTTTGAAATCACCGGCCAGTGAGGTGAAATCCTGTGCCTCGCGGGTGCAGCCCGAGGTATCATCCTTGGGGTAGAAATAGAGCACCACCGACTGCCCCGGCGCGGCGAGGTTGGTTTCGACGCCATCGCTGGCGGTTAAAAGAAGTGCCGGCGCATGATTAGATTGGCTCATTCCGATGGTCCTTTGATGGCTTGCCACAGCGCGGCGATGCTGTGCCGGGCCGCGTCGTGTTGGGCAAGCAGCTGCGCCGCATCCGTCATCCCGCACACCGCTGCAACCAGTTCCCAAGTCTCTGGAATCGGCTCATTTCCTTGCGGCGAGACAAGCCTCATCATAATCAGCATGCGCGTTAGCAAGCGTTGCGCTTCGACAATGTTTGTATCTAGCAATTCAGCGTCGACGAGCTGCTGAACGGCTGTGTCGAGCCGCGGATCGAGGCCGATTTGGCGGGTCAACTGGAGCACATGGACCGCGAACTCGAGATCGACCAGCCCGCCCGGCCCGAGCTTGACATCGAACGGCCCCGAATGCCGCTTGTGCTGCTCCATCTCGGCCCGCATTTTGGCGGCGTCGGCGGCGACCTTGGCCGCGTCGCGCGGTCGCGCCAGGATTTCCGCGACCAGGTCGGCCGCCCGCGCCCGCGCCTCAACCGATCCAAACACGGCCCGCGCGCGGCACAAGGCCATATGTTCCCAGGTCCACGCTTCGGCGCGCTGGTAGGCGGCGAAGGCGTCGAGATGCACCGCCAGCATGCCCTTGGCGCCTTCCGGCCGCAGCCGCGTGTCGACATCGTAGAGTGGGCCCGCGGCGGTCGAGACGCTGAGCGCCGCCGTCACCCGGCTCGCCAGCCGGTTGAAATAATTCGCCGGGCCGAGCGGCTTCTTGCCATCGGACATCGAGTCGGGCTCGCCGGTGTAAAGGTAGATGAGGTCGAGGTCGGAAGCGTGGGTCAGCGACGAGCCGCCGAGCCGGCCGAGTCCAAGGATCACCAGCTCGCCGCCCGGGATCTTGCCATGAACACTTTCGAACTCGCGCACCGCGGCTTGGGCCAACGCCAGCAGCGCGCCCTCGGCAACCCGCGCATAACCCGCCGCAACCTCGAGCGGGTCGCTGCGCAAGTCGATCAATTGGACCCCGAGCGCGAACCGGCGCTCGTTGACCAGGCGCCGGACGCGGTCGAGCGCGACATCATAGGGATGGCCACGCATCGCCTCGGTCAGGCTCGCCGCGAAGTCCTCGACCGAAGGCGGCGGATCGAAACTCGACGCATCGAACAGTCCCTCGAGCAGCTCGGGCCGCCGCGCCAGCTGGTCGGACAGCGCCGGCGCGTGAGCCAGGATCTTGGCCAGCAGCAGCCCCAATTTGGGCCGCGCCTCGAGCAAGCGGTAGAGGTTGATCCCGCTCGACAGTCGCTCGACGATGTCGCTCAGCCGATTGAGCGCATGCTCCGGGTCGGGGCCGGCGGCGATCGCGATCAACAGGCCGGGCAGCATCGCTTCGAACGCGGTCTGCGCTGCCGGCGAACGCAGCGACCGCGCGCGCCCCGAGCGCAGGCCGCCGATGCGCAGCGCGGCCATCGCCGGATCCTTGAAGCCAAACGTCCGCAATTCGCCGAGCAATATGTCGGGATCGTTGGACAGGCGCCCGCTGGTTTCCGGGGCCAGCCCGTCGAACAAGGCTTCGACGCGCTCGACATGGGGTCTTAGCAAGTCCAGCAGCTCGGATCCCTGGTCGAGGCCATGGAGCCGCGCCACCTGGTCCAGCGCGCCAGCCTCGGCGGGAACGGCGTGGGTCTGGGCGTCCTCGATCATCTGGACACGGTGCTCGATCGTGCGCAGCAGCCGATAGGCGGCGGCCAGCGCCTCGGAGTCGGCGACATCGAGCCGTTCGGCCTTGGCCAGCGCGGCCAAAGCGTCGAGCGTCGCCGGCGGGCGCACCGAGGGGTCGCGGCCGCCATGGATCATCTGCTGGATCTGGGTGAAGAACTCGATTTCGCGGATTCCGCCCCGACCGCGTTTGAGGTCATAGCCCGGGCCCAGCCGTCCGCCTTGGGCAAAGTGATCGCGAATCCGGGCCGAGATTTGCCTTATGTCGTCGATCACTCCGAAATCCAATGAACGGCGCCACACGAACGGCTCGATCGATTTGAGGAAATGCTCGCCCAGCGCGCCGTCGCCGGCCATCGCGCGCGCCCGGATGAACGCCGCCCGCTCCCACGGCAAAGCCGAAGATTCATAATGCGAAATCGCCGCGTTGACCGGCAGCGCGATCGGCGTCACTTCGGGCGACGGTCGAAGCCGCAAATCGACCCGCGCGACATAACCGTCGGCGGTCCGCTTCTGGAGAATCTGGATCATCCGCTGGGCAATGCGCACCGCCGCCTCGCCGGCATCGTCGCGCTCCCGCCGCGCCAAGCGCTCGGGATCGAACAGCAATAGCAAATCGACGTCAGAAGAGTAATTGAGCTCGGAACTGCCGAGCTTGCCGAGCGCGATGACCGCGATCCCGTCGGGGCTCGCACCGGGAACGCGCTCGGCAACCGCCTCAGCCAAGGCCCGCTCGATCGCCAAATCGGCGAATTGCGACAAATGCCGCGTGACGTCTTCGAGTGCGAGTTCGCCAGCGAGGTCGCCGAGCGCGATGACCAGCGCCAGTCCCAACCGCTCACGGCGAAGCTCGGCCTCGACGCCGCCATCCCCAGCCTCCAACGCCGCGGCAATCGCCGCGCCGCTGCCGTCGCTGAGGAAGACCCGGGCAAGGTCCGGCCGCGCCGCCAGTGCCTCTCGCAGGAACGGCGCAAAGCTCTGCGCGCGCGCCACCGCATCCTCGCGTCTGTCGATCCCTGCCGCCTTGGTCATCAGCCTCTTTGGCACGTTCGTGAACCGTAACGGACGAAACTTCCGACGCCCGCCATCGTTCTAGCCTTTAATGAATACCGATAGCCAACATAGTATAGCGGCGAAATTCCGCATGGATCGCAGGATAATCCGTATCGATCTTCCGCCAGCTCATGCTGGCATCACCGCCGCTCTGCGTCGCGCCTTCCAGGCGGCGGCGGACGAGCCAAGCGATCGCGATTTCGCCGAGCTGCTGCGCCAGCTGCACTGAGCGCGTGCGACTCATCCTCGCGAAAGCGGGGATCCAGCTAAAAAAGAAGACCTAGAATCGGGGTCCCCGCTTTCGCGGGAATGACGAGATTTGATGTTCGCGGGGATGACGACATTCGATCAACGGTCGCGGCTGAGTTCCTCGACTTGCCCCATGATCACCTGCAGCGCGGACTTGTTGGGGTCCGATTTGTGCTGGCGCCGCGACGGCATCTTGCCGCTCGACAGCAGGGTTTCCAGCGCCACCCGCCCGCGGGCCACCCGGCTCTTGATCGTGCCGACCGCGCAACCGCAGATTTCGGCTGCTTCTTCATAGGCAAAGCCGCCGGCGCCGACCAGGATCAGCGCCTCGCGCTGCGGCTGGGGCAAATGCATCAGCGCGCGCTGCATATCGCCCAACTCGATATGCTTGTCCTGGCTGGCCGGAGCGGCGAGAATCTTGGAGGCGGTGATCTCGTCCCACTCACCCTTGAATCGGGCGCGGCGCATCTGGCTTAAGAACAGGTTGCGCAGGATGATGAAGGTCCACGCGCGCATGTTCGTGCCAGCCTGGAAGCGCTTGCGTGCCGCCCATGCCTTGAGAAGC
The DNA here is from genome assembly GCA_039915275.1 of Sphingomicrobium sp. Classification (GTDB taxonomy): domain Bacteria; phylum Pseudomonadota; class Alphaproteobacteria; order Sphingomonadales; family Sphingomonadaceae; genus Sphingomicrobium. The sequence continues at coordinate 54 of JBDSNQ010000255.1, read as the reverse complement.
GTTTCCTGCACCAGATCGTCGGCAAGGTCGCGGTTGCCCGAAAGCGATCGGCCG
>JBDSNQ010000154.1:0-12560 GCA_039915275.1 Sphingomicrobium sp. | reverse complement strand
AAGCGAAGTGGAGCGCGAATATGGCATCGCTGCGGTCAGTCACGCCGGCGCGCGCTATGATCTGGTGGTGGGCGCGGTCGCCCACTTGGAATATCGCGCGCTTTCGGACGACGATCTGGAAAGGCTGGTCGATGGCGGTGGCATGCTGGCCGACCTCAAGAATATGTGGCGCGACCGGCAGTTGAGCCCGGCAATCCATCGCTGGTCGCTATGATCGCCGATCTTTGCCCCTGGAGCCGTTGATAGGATGCGCCACGATCCGCCGACCAAGCTGAGGCGTTCGCTGTTTACGCGGCGGCGCTTTCAATATGTGGCGGCGCTGGTGCTGGGCGCGCTGCTGCCCGCGGTCATGCGCGGCACGGTCCTGCCCGGACTTCCCGGCGAAGCGGCGACCGTCAACGCGCTGTTCGGCAATCTCTTTGCGATCACCCTCGCCTTCTGGATGCGGCTGTCGTTTGAAACATATCCGGGCATTCGCTCGACCTATGTCATCTTCCCGACCGCGCTGACCGGGCATGGCCTGGTCGTCTTGGGCTTCCTCATCACCCGCTTGCCCTATGACCGGTTGAGCCTGGCGATGGGGTTCACGGCCAATGTGCTGTGGAGTTATTTCCTCTATTTCTATGTCGGGCGCACCATCCGCCAGCGGATCGCCATTGTTCCATTCGGCGCGGTTGCTCGCCTCAGCGAAATCGGCAACGTCCAATGGCATTTGCTCAAGCGGCCGCGATTGCAGGACGCCGCCAGCAGCCATGCGATCGTCGCCGACTTTGCCGCCGATCTGCCCGACGAATGGGAAGCCTTTCTGGCCGATGCGGCGCTCGCCGGGCGGATCGTCTATCAGGTCAAGCAATTGTCGGAATCGCTGACCGGGCGGGTCGAGCTTGGTCATCTGTCGGAGAATAGTTTCGGCTCGTTGCTCCCGGCGCGGGGCTATTTCTATTTAAAGTCGCTGGGGGATTTCCTGTTTGCGGTGGTGCTGCTGCCGTTCGCTTTGCCGCTGATGGCCGTGGTCGCTCTGGCTATCCGCGCCGAGGGGCCGGGGCCGATCCTGTTCCGCCAGGCGCGCATCGGCTACGCTGGCGAACGCATCACGGTGTACAAGTTTCGGACCATGAAGCCGGTCTCGATCGAGGATGAACGGCGAGCCGCGATGACCAGCGAGGACGACGAGCGGATTACCCGGGTTGGACGGTTCCTGCGCACCACGCGGATCGACGAGCTGCCGCAGATCTTCAATATCTTGCGGTGGGAAATGAGCTGGATCGGCCCGCGGCCGGAAGCCGAGGTGCTGTCGATCTGGTACACCAGCGAGCTGCCCTTCTACCGCTATCGCCACGTCGTGAAGCCGGGGATTTCGGGCTGGGCGCAGGTCAACCAGGGCCATGTCGCCGAGGTCGCCGACGTCCACTACAAACTCCACTACGACTTCTATTACATCAAATATTTCTCGCCCTGGCTCGACCTCTTGATCCTGTTCCGGACCATCAAGACCGTGCTGAGCGGGTTTGGAGCGCGTTGAGGAAACTTTCAAATGACAGGACGGTCTTGTCGTAGCGGGTGACCATGCGGCGTTGTTGCTTCAGTTTACCGAACATCCGCTCGATGTGGTTTCGATCCTTGTAGCGGCGATAGGAAACATCTGAAATTCAGGGTCATTCGCGCCTGAAAGCGAAGTCCGGAAATCAATCCGCCGCGCGCCGGTAGGTATAGTCGTAGCCTTCGACCCAGGTCACACCGTCGCTGGACTTCGTCATGTGCTGGCGCACGCTGCCATCGGGATTAGGCGTGAAGGTCATCTTTTCCTGCGCGGTGGACCCAGGTTTGCGGCGGCTGGGATAAGTTGCGATCAGCACCATATCGCCGCCTTGCAGTCCGCCGGTGAATTCGCGCCAGGCACCCGAGGAATCGGTCCACAGCTGATGCCATTTTCCGTCGGTGGCGACGTAGGTGTTCAGGCTTCCGCCGGTCAATTGCGGATCGCGCCAGTTCTCCCGCAGCGTGCATCCATCGTATTGCCGTTCGATCAGGCTATCCCCCTGAGCACTGCCATCCCTGGTGCTGGATACCTTCCAGCGCCCGATCCAGAAGTCGAATTGCCGGTATTCAGGTCCGGCGCATCTCGCGGGCGCTGGCGGCGGCGGGGCCGGTTTCGTCTCTGCCAATGTGGCCGAAGATAGGAAGGTAAGCAGGATTGCCGGGATGATCCGTGTCATGTCTCTCTCCTGAGATTAGGCGGCCTCGAAATAGGTGCCCCTGAATAGCGGCTGTCCCGCAACATTGCCGAACGAGCACGGCAAGCCATCAGCATATTGCCAGTCGATCCCGCCTTGCAGCTGGTAGTGCACGTGCGGACCGCTGGCATCGCCCGATGCACCAAGCTTCCCGATAGGATCGCCTTGCCTGATCCGGTCACCCAACTTGTGCAGAGCAGACCCGGTTTGCAGGTGGGCGATCAGCGAAAACTCGCCATTGCCATGATCGATCACCACATGATTACCGACGTCACCTCCCCTCGGGAATTCGGGCGCGAAATACTTGGGGTCACTGGAGTTTGCATTTGGCTGGTCTGGCCGATCGCCGCGGACGCGCACGATGGTCCCACCCGCAGGAGCGATCAATGTCCGGCCCCATCCGGCGAATTCGTCTGGCGAATTGCCCGGTCCCGGCTGCACCATCGGCGCGTAGCTATCGGACAGGCCCAGGGCATCGAGCGCAAACTGGCCGCTGCGGTTGCGATGCCCGCCGTTGCCGACCCCGGCCTGGCCGATCATGCCTTTGCCGCGAAACGGAAAGATCAGCGCGGTCTTCTGACTGTAGGTCTCGATTGCCAAGCTGGCCACAGCACGCCGCTTGCGCCCGTGCGATTCGCTTGCCTCCAGCGCAACCCGCATCGAATCGATCGCCGAGCCGATCGGTTCGCTGAGGCGCAGCCTGACCACGAATGGCCAGAAGAACGGCGCAGCCGGCGTGCCGCCGTCTGGCAAGACCGGCTTGTAGCCGGTGGTCGGGAAGATCAACGCCTGCAGCCCCGGACCGACGTGATCGATGGCCTTCGCCAGCTTGCCTGCACTGAACAGCTCGATCCGCAGCCGATCGGGCGCCAGCCCCAGATCGTCCGGCGTCTGGCCGATCAGATAGAGGTACCAGCTTTCGGTTCGTTCGTGTCCGGCGTCTGTGGCCTTGAAGATGCGGACCGGTTGCGACACGAGCGTCAGTCGTCCGGTGGGTGCTGCCAGCGCGGGGACTGGCACCGCAAGGCCGGCGAGGGCGGCCGATCCGGCGAGCAAGCCTCTGCGGGATAGCTCAATCGGGTTCTCCACTTTGACCCTTCCTCGCACTGCCCGAAGCCTCAATCGCTCACGGAAAAGCACTGTAGTCGGTTTACCCAAGGGGATCCCGCCTAATTTAGTGAAAATAGCTTCAAATATGGTGGAAATGGATACATTTGTCAGCTATTGCGATTAATTATGCCTAATTCGTGTCGAATCTAGTGAAATTGCAGGACAATCCCCGATCCGGCGCGCAGCGGGCCGAAAGGGTCGTTCCCAAGGTTGCCGAGCTCGACGAATTCGATCGGCGGATCCTTGAACTGCTGCAGAGCGACGGGCGACTTTCGATCGTGCAGCTCGCCCAGCAAGTTGGTCTTTCGCAAACTCCCGTGCGCCGGCGCGTTGCCGCGTTGGAAGAAGGCGGAGTCATCGAAGGCTATTCGGCCCGGGTAAGCCGCCGCGCGCTGGGCCTTGGGGTTCGGGCCTTTGTCGAGGTCAAGCTGGAAAGCCACCACGGCGATCACACCGAGCACCTGCGCGCAACGCTCGCCGGTCTGCCGCAAGTAACCGCGATCTACGTAATTTCGGGAAGCGGGGATATCCTGATCGAAGCGAACACCCGCGATCTGGAGGAGTACCAGCGGCTGCTGATCGATACGATCTGCGACATGCCAATCGTGCGGGAAGTGCGCTCGTCGTTCGTCATGCGGGAAATCGGCACTGTCAGAACAAATGCGCCGACTGGCGAGGGTTAGGACGAGCGAGTAGGGAAGTGCGATGCCCCGCCCTTACAAAAACGCCAGTCCGTTCCGATACTTCCACTCCTCGTCCGAGGTGACCCGCATGGTGATGAAGCTAGAGCCTTGCTCAACGAAACGCGCCGCGACCAGCGCCATCACCTCGGTGGTGGTCTCGTCAGGGGTAAAAATCATCGGTTCGGGATAATTATCGGTTCGGGATAGTTGAGGCCGCACTTGGGTGGCGCGCGATTTTCCTTGTCGAGGTTCCACTGACCGCCCTCGGGCTTGCCGTCGGCGGTCATAAGCAGGCCGGTCTTCCGTCGCATGTCGCGATAAAAATATTCCATCTTCACCTTGTTCCGCGTCTGCGCCCAAGTCTGATAGTCGAGGATTGAGCAAATGAAGTGGTCGTCGGCCAGCACGTCTACCGGGACCCCGCACTTGTCCGCCCAAGAATCGATCGCGGTCTTAGCCCGCCACTCGCCCGGCTCGACGATCCAGATGCCGGTCGCGCGATGCCGTTTGACCGCCCGGTTCACCTCGCCGGTGAAATTGCCTTGATAGTCGGGGCCGTCCAAGCGGACATAGTCGACCGTCCAACCCGCGTCGCGTAATTCAGCCGCGAAATGGCGCATTGCCGACAAGATCAACGCGATCTTGCGCTGGTGATGCCTGACGAATGTCGTCTCCTCGCCTATCTCCATCAACAGCACGACCGCATCCTTCGCGTCGACATCTCGCAACGACGCCAGTTGGCGTGACAGCTGGTCGTCGAGAATGGGTATAAGTATGGTCATCGCGGCCGGGTAACGCGCGAGCCGCCCAGCGGATACCGGCTTTTGGAAGGGGGCTGCCAAGCGGCCGTTATGCGAAACTCGCTAATGTCCGGTTTCCGCCCAAACCGGACATTGGCCTAGCTAGTTAGGCGGCTAGTCGTTCGAGTTGTTCGCTGACTTCGAGCCAGCGGGCTTCGGCTTGCTTCAGTTGCTCGGCGAGATGGACGCGGCGTTGGCTGAGTTCGCTCAGCGTTTGGGCGCAGGCGACTTCGGCGAGCTCGCGATCGAGCGCCGAGCATTGCGCGGCGAGCCGGGCGCTGGCGGCTTCCGCTTCGGCGGCGGCTTTCTTGAGCGCTTTGGCGTCGTCTCGGGCCTTGCCGCTCAGCTTCTTCGCTTTCGGCTTTGTCGCCGTCCTGGGCTGGTTTCGGCCAAGCACGAAGTTGATGTAATCGTTGATGCTGCCGGGATAATCCTTGGCGCCGCCATGTTCGACCAGCACCAGGCGGTCGGCGGTCAATTCGACCATGTGGCGGTCGTGGCTGATCAGGATGACCGCGCCGTCATAGCCGTTCAAGGCCTGGACCAAGGCCTCGCGGGCGTCGACGTCGAGGTGGTTGGTCGGCTCGTCGAGGATCAGCAGATGCGGGGCGTCGCGGGTGATCAGCGCCAGCGCCAGCCGGGCGCGCTCGCCGCCGGACAATTTGCCGACCAAAGTCGTCGCTTTGTCGCCGGAGAAGCCGAAGCGGCCGAGCTGGGCGCGGACTGCGGCGGGGGTTTTCCCCTTCATCGCGCGGGTCATATGCTCGAGCGGGCTGTCTTCGCCGTGCAGTTCCTCGACTTGATATTGGGTGAAGTAACCGACCTTCATCTTGCCTGAGGCGTGGATTTCGCCGGCCATCGGCGCCAACTGGGCGGCGAGCAGGCGGGCGAGCGTGGTCTTGCCATTGCCGTTGCGGCCCAAGAGCGCAATGCGATCGTCGGGGTCGATGCGCAGGTTCAATCGCTGCAGCACCGGCGTATCGGCGGCATAGCCGACCGCGGCCATGTCGAGGGTGATCAGCGGTGGCCTGAGCTCACTTGGGCTGGGGAAATCGAAGCTCAGGCTGGGATCGTCGGCGAGCGCCGCGATGGGCTGCATCTTGGCCAGCATCTTGGCGCGGCTCTGGGCCTGCTTGGCGGTCGAGGCGCGGGCGCTGTTGCGGGCGATATAATCCTGCAGGCGCGCGCGCTGCGCGCTCTGCGAGGCCTGCGCTGCGGCGATCTGCGCGACACGCTCGGCGCGCAACTTCTCGAACCCGTCGTAATTGCCCGAATAAAGACTGATCTTGCCGCGCTCGAGGTGGGCGATGGTGTTGACGACATTGTTGAGCAAGTCGCGCTCGTGGCTGATGACGACTAGCGTCCCGTCATAGGCCTTGAGGAAATTCTCCAGCCACAGCGTCGCTTCGAGGTCGAGGTGGTTGGAGGGCTCGTCAAGCAGCAGCACGTCGGGCTGCGAAAATAGCAAAGCGGCGAGCGCGACGCGCATCTTCCACCCGCCCGAGAAGCTGTCGAGCGGTTTGCCCTGCATCGCCTCGTCGAAGCCGAGGCCCAAGAGGATGCGCGCGGCGCGGGCGTCGGCGGCATAAGCGTCGATCGCGATCAGGCGGTCGTGGAGGTCGCCGAGGCGGTGCGGGTCGGTGCAATGCTCGGCTTCGGTAAGCAGAGCGGCGCGCTCGGTATCGGCGGCGAGCACGGTCTCGAACGGGGTCGCGGTGCCGCTGGGCGCGTCCTGCGCGATATAGCCCAGCCGGGTCCGGCTCGGCATCTCGATCTCGCCCTCGTCGGCTTCCAGCTGACCGATAATGACCTTCATCAGCGTCGACTTGCCGGCGCCGTTGCGGCCGATCAGCCCGACCCGGCTGCCGGGCGGGATCGCGGCCGTCGCGCGGTCGAGGATCGTACGCCCGCCAAGGCGCACCGTGATTCCGGAGATAGTCAGCATGTCGGGCCGCCTAGCAGCGAATTATGGCGGAGGCGAGACGGCCCCGGAATTGTCTGTCGCCGTTTCCTTCATCATCAGGAACAAAGGCAGGGCGCACAGGCCGACCAGCGCGATCAGCGCGCCGGGGGCCATTGTCCAGCCGCTGCGCTCGACCAGATATTGGGCGAGCCAGGGTGTCAGCCCGCCGAAGATGGCAGTGGCGCCGGTCGCGCCCAGCGCAAGGCCGGTGACGCGGCCTTCGCCGGGGAATTGCTCGGCCGTGGCGACGGCGCCGACCGCGCTCACCCCGCCGGCCAGCGCGGCCAGCACCAGCGCGCCGAGCAGCGCCTGGACGTGCGAGCCGCTGGCCATCAGCGCAAACATGGTGATCGGTAGGATGATGTTGGCGAGCGCGAGTATGGCGAGGACGGGCTTGCGGCCGATGCGGTCGGACAAGAAGCCGATGCCGGGCGTAACCAGGATGACCATCACCGCGGCGGCGGTCGACAGCCACAGCGCCGCACCCTCGCTCAGCGCGCCGGCCGAGGTCAGGAAGGCGGGGACGTAGGTGATGCCGACATAATAAGTGATCGACCCCAGGGCCGAAATGGCGAAGGCGCGCGCAATGCCGCCGCGGTGGTTGGCGAGGCTGTGGCGGAGCGGGCTTTCGGGCACCGTGCCGGCGGCTTTCTGGCGGTGGAATTCGGGCGATTCCTCCATCGACGAGCGGGCGATCCACACGCTGCCGGCAAGCGCGGCCCCGACCAAAAACGGGATGCGCCAGCCCCAGCTGGCGAGGCTCGCCTCGCTCATCGAAGCGACGGTCAGGGCCGAAACGCCGACCGCGAGTAGCGCACCGATCTCGCTCGCTGCCGAGGCCGACGAAGCGATCAGGCCGCGGCGATGGAGCGGCGCGCCCTCGAGCAGATAAGCGACCACGCCAGTATATTCGCCGCCGACCGAGAAGCCCATCACGCAGCGCAGCAGGAACAGCCCCCAGCCGGCGGCGGCGCCGACTTGCGCGTGGGTCGGGAGCAACGCGGTCGCCAGCATCGCCGCGGTCATCACTGCGACCGAGATCAGCAGCATGTGGCGGCGGCCGTGGCGGTCGCCGATGTGGCCGAAGAACACCGCGCCCAATGGCCGCATCAGATAAGCGATGGCGAAACCGCCCAGCGTGGTCAGCAGCGCGCCACTGCCGCCGCCGAAAAACACCCGGCTCAGCACTGTCGAGAAATAGAGATAGAGGGTGAAATCATACCATTCGACGACGGTCGAGAAGGCCGCGATCGCCAGCGATGCGCGCGAGATCGCCGGCAGAGCGGCGGTCGCTGAGGTTTCGGGCCTGGTCATTGCCCATTCCTGCTGGAGACCAGACGCCATGTCTATTCGATCCCCAAATCTAACGGAATTTAAACCAAGCTGCGCGCAAAGGGAGGGCGTGGAAGAGGTGCGGGCGTGGGCACGATCAGACGAATGCTGCGCTCGGCTGGGCAATCCGCCCACAATGACACGCGCCCGGAATCGTTGCGCGCGGATGGGCTGATCAAGGAATTCGAGAGCAGCGAGAAGGGCTGGTTCTGGGAAACCACCCGCGACGGAATGGTCACCTACATCAGCGATAGCGTGGCCGGCGCCCTCGGCCGCGAACCAAGCGACCTGATCGATCGTCCGTTCACCGACCTCATTTCGGCCGAGACCGCCGACGGCGGTGCAACCTCGGAACGGTCGCTTGGCTTTTATCTGTCGTCGCACGTCGGGTTCCAGGACCTCATCGTCCGCGCCAAAACCAAGAACGAGATCTGGTGGTCGATCTCCGGTCGGCCTGTCCATGACGACGTCGGCCGCTTCTTCGGCTTTCGCGGATTTGCCTCGGACCTGACCAAGATGCGGCAATCGGAGGTCGAGCTCGACCGCCTGGCGCGGCAGGATTCGCTGACTGGGCTGCCCAACCGCGAAGTTCTGCGGCGGGCGCTCGACGATGCGCTGGTCAGCGCGGCGCGGCGCAAGCATCGCTGCTCGGTGTTCCTGCTCGACCTCGACCGGTTCAAGGCGGTAAACGACACGCTTGGCCATCCGGCGGGGGACACGTTGCTGCGGCTGGTGTCATTGAGGCTGCGCGAGGAAGTCGGCGAGATGGGCCAGGTCGGTCGGCTGGGCGGCGATGAATTCGAGGTCGTGCTGCCGGCGATAGCGGCCAAGGACGACCTGTCGAAGCTGGCGCAGGGGATCATCGACAATCTGTCGCGGCCCTACACCATCAACGGCAATGCGGTGTCGATCGGCGCCTCGGTCGGCATCGTCACCTCGGACTATGACGACCGCACCTCCGACGATCTGATGCGCGACGCCGATCTCGCGCTCTACGCCGCCAAGGCCGCGGGGAAGGGCACGTTCCGCTTCTTCGCGCCCGAAATGCACGACGCCGCGCGGCAGCGGCAGCTGATGGAGTCTGACCTTCGGGTCGCGCTCGAGCGGGGCCAGCTCAGGGTCGTCTTCCAGCCATCGGTCGACGCGTCGAGCGAAGCGGTCACCGGGTTCGAGGCGCTGATCCGCTGGGACCATCCCGAGCACGGCCCGGTCAGCCCGGCGCAGTTCATTCCGCTGGCCGAGGAGATCGGCCTGATCAACGAGATCGGCGAATGGGTGCTGCGGACCGCCTGCACCGAAGCGGCGAAATGGCCCAACCAGGTGTCGGTCACGGTCAATCTGTCACCGGTCCAGTTCAAGGCGCACGCGCTGCCGGCGACGGTCCGCTCGGCGCTGAGCGACGCCGGACTGGCCGCCAAGCGGCTCGAGCTCGAGATCACCGAAGGCGTGTTGCTCAATAATGATGAGCATGTGCACGCCATGATCGGCAGCCTGAAGAAGATCGGCGTGAAACTCGCGCTCGACGACTTCGGGACGGGCTATTCGAGCTTGAGCTATCTCCTTCGCGTGCCGTTCGACAAGATCAAGATCGACCAGAGCTTCGTGCGCGGCGCGTGCGATCCGGAAAGCCGCAGCGCGGCGCTCATTCGGGCGATGGTCGGGCTCGCCTCCGACCTTGAAATGCAGACTACGGCGGAAGGGGTCGAAACGCAGGATGAGCTGCTGCTGATCCGCAACCTCGGTTGCTCGCTGGTCCAAGGGTATATCTTCGGCAAGCCGATGTCGGCGGACGAGGCGCTAGAGCTAGCCAAGAAAGCGAGTCCGGTGCGGCCCGACGGCTTCTCCAAAGCCCGCGAATCCCGGGTCCGCATCATCCGTGCTGCGCTGCTCCACCACGACGGGCAGGTGATCGGCGCGCGGCTGCGCAACATCTCGGGCGGCGGCGCCTTGGTCGAATGCCGCATCGAGCTCCCGGTCGGGGCCGAGGTCCAGCTCGACTTCGCCGTCGGCGGGCTGGTCAGCGGGACGGTGCGCTGGGCCAAAGGCACCCAATTCGGCGTCCAGTTCAACGAACAGTTCAACCTTAAGCTGCTCCAGCCGACCAAAGCCGTGGCCAAGACTGGCGCCATAATGACCCCCGATTATCTGACCGGAAGCGACGTTTCCCAGGACGGCTGAACGCGGACGCTCATTGCGGCATTTCGACATGGCCGCCGAACCCGAATCGCATCGCCGACAGCAATTTGTCAGCGAACGAATCGTCAACCCGGCTGCGGTAGCGGGCGAACAAGGCCGCGGTCAGCACGTTGGCCGGCACCGCTTCCTCCATCGCCGCGTCGATGGTCCACTGGCCCTCGCCGCTGTCGGCCACCCTCCCTGAAAATTTGGCGAGTTGGCTATCGCTCGCCAGCCCGAGCGCGCACAGATCGAGCAGCCAGGAGGATATCACCGAACCCCGGCGCCACACTTCGGCGATGTCGGGCAGATCGAGCGCGAAGCGTTCGTCGGTGTGGAGCCGGTCCGACGCCCGGCCCTTCAATATGTCGAAGCCCTCGGCATAGGCCTGCATCAGGCCGTATTCGATGCCGTTATGGACCATCTTGACGAAGTGGCCGGAGCCGGCCGGACCGGCATGGAGATAGCCGCGCTCGGCGCGATCGTCGCGGTCTTCGCGGCCCGGCGTGCGCGGCACGGTGCCATAGCTCGGCGCCAGCGTGTCGAAGATTGGATCGAGCATTCGCACAATGGCGCTGTCGCCGCCAATCATCAGGCAAAAGCCGCGCTCGAGCCCCCACACACCGCCCGAGGTGCCGACGTCGACATAATGCACGCCGCGTTCAAGGCATAAGCGCGCTCGCCTTATGTCGTCCTTGAAGAAGCTGTTGCCGCCGTCGATCACGACATCGCCGGGCTCGGCGATTGCCAGCAAGGCGGCGATGGTCTCCTCGGTCGGCGCCCCGGCCGGCAGCATCACCCAGAAGATCCGGGGCGAGGCGAGGTGCGCCGCCGCTTGCTCGAGCGAAGCGGCGGCGATCGCGCCGTCCTTGGCGAGCTGGCGGACCGCGGCAGGATCGCGGTCGAAGCCGACCACTTCATGCCCGCCACGCATCAGACGGCGGCCGATGTTGGCGCCCATGCGGCCGAGGCCAATGACCGAAACGCGCATGTGTTGTGCCTCCTTGGGACCTGGGGGTCAGGGTTGACTGAGGTTGCCCATAGTCGTGGTTGCGCAGGTGGGCGAGGGGCCAATGTTCCCAATGTTCGCAGTGACGGGGGTGATTTGCGCGCCTTATTATGCGGCCTTTACGCCGGCGTGTCGGTGATCGCCTCGAGCGAAGCGGGGAAGCCGGCGGGGGCTTCGGCCTGGGGGTCGGCGTCGCCGCGCTGCTCCCACAGCATGGCGAAGCGTTTGGGGTCGAGCCGGGCGAGCAGCCACATCAGCATCTTGTCGTTGGGCACGCGGCGCTCGGCGACCAGATTGCCGTCCTGATAGACCTGCTCGAGCCGGCCGTTGAGAGCGCGGTCGAAGGCAATCGCCGACAGTCGCCCGACCGATAGCCGCTGCGCCATGTCCCAGCCGCGCGCGAAGGCCGTCGAGCGGGCCCGCAGGCGATAGGCGCCGCGCGCCGACAAACGGGCATCAGCGCAGGCGAGATGGACCGAGCCGGTCTCGGCGAGATGGGTGAGGAACAGGCGCTGGCGCTCGGCGCTCCACCCGGCGAGGTGGTTGGGCGCTCAAGCGTCAACGCGGCGTTAACCATGTCTTTGAGCAAAACGGCAAGCGAACAGGGTTAATGGCGGATTCACGGTGACCCACGGCTCGGGACAGCCGGGGAAAACAGTGGGGAATTCACATATGACTTTATTTCGTACCGTTGCGGCATTTGCCGCGCTGGCGCTGACCGCCACGCCGGCGTTGGCGGCGCCGGTCGGACCGACGCAAAATGCGACGGCGACCGTCAAGATCGTCAAGCCGCTGACCCTGACCTGGGTGCAGAATCTCGACTTCGGCACGGTGCTGCTGTCGGGTGCGGGCGCGTGGGCCGGCGCCGTCGTCGGCGTGTCGCAGGCCGGCGTGCTGAGCTGCGCCAACGCCAACGTCACTTGCTCGGGCGCGGTGCAGGCGGCGCGCTATAATGTTCGCGGCACCAACAACCAGCTGGTGACGATTACGGCGCCCAACGTGACGCTGACCAATGCCAATAATCCGCTGCAGACGCTGCTGATGACGGTCAGCAGTCCGGGCACGGTGCTGCTGACCAATTCGGGCGCGCCGGGCAATGACTTCAACCTCGGCGGTTCGATCACGGTCGCGTCGACGACCGGCGACGGGGTTTATTCGGGCACCTTCAACGTCACCGTCGATTATTGATTTGCTGGCGTAACCGGCTTTTCACAGTAGGCCCAGTGGAAGGGGTCGCCGGCAACGGCGGCCCCT
>JBDSNQ010000077.1:0-5523 GCA_039915275.1 Sphingomicrobium sp. | reverse complement strand
GCAATCGCCTCGGCCATGAAGCGAGCGTCTTGGCTCACATGCCCAGCTGTTTCTCGAGTTTCTGGAACTGGCGCTGCTTCTCTTTTTGCGCGGCTAGCTTGGCCGCCTGGTCGATCTTCAGCTGGGCGATGATCTCCGCATCGGTGCGGTCGGCGCGATATTCCTGGACATAGATGATGCGCGGCGGCGGGGCGGTGTTGATCTGCGAATCGACCAGGAATTCGATGATGATGATGATCGTCACCAGCACCGCCAGCGCGGCGCCGATCCATTGTTCGCGGCCGCGCTGACGCACGAAGGCGCGAAAGTCTCTCCATGCTGCGCGCGGGCCGACGGGGCGTGGAAAAACTGGCATGGCGGCAAGATAGGACTGACCGCCGCGGACTGCCAGTCCTGTCGCGCTTACTCGTTCAATTCGAAGCGCAGCGTGATGACGGTCGCCGAGGCGATCGTGCGGCCATCCTCGGTTGCCGGGCGGTAGCGCCAATGGGCAAGCAAATGGCGGCGGGCGGCAGCGAGAAACTCGGGATCGGCCCTGCCGACCGGATCGACCGCGATGACTCGACCGCCGGCGTCGATGGTCAGCTTGAGCTTGAGCACCGCTTCCTCTTCGCGGTCGAGTTTGGATGGCGGGTAAGGCGGGCGGACATCGCGTGGCGGGGTCGCGAAGCGCGGGCCGACACGAACCGGCGCGAACGTCGGGCGCGGATCGACTCTCGGTCCGGCCGTGTCGCCGCCGGGGATCGGCAACGGTGTCGGCGTCGTATCGATGCCGGGGTCAAGCGGGCGCGGCAGCGGGACGAGCGGCGGGGTCCGGTCGATGATCGTCCGACTGTCGTTGCGAGGTTTCGGCTGGGGCTGGTCGGGCGGGGGCGGCTTGCCGATCGGGATCGTGGTCACGACGATCGGCGGGTGCAGGAGCCGTTGCGGCAGGTCCAACCTCGCGCTCATCACCGCGGCGATCAGCGCGATGTGCGCGGCGGCGATCAACAGCAGCGTTTGGGGGGACGAATGACGCTCGGCGATGCGGCGCCGGTCGGCTGCGTACGCTAGCATGTCGATCTCCTTTGGCACGAGACGATAAGGGATGTTACAACATATCCTTGAAACGCACAATCAAATTCCGTCATCCCAGCGATACGCTGGGGTCTCGGGTCGAGTTCTCGCTGGGATGCCAGCCTGCGCTGGCATGACGGACAGACTTAGGGCTTGGCGGCGGCGGTAAGGCGGGCGACGGCGCGGTCCTGGCCCATGCGGGTCAAGAGGCCGGCCATCTCGGGGCCCGACTCGCGGCCGGTCAGCGCCAGCCGGAGCGGGTGGAACAGCGCCTTGCCCTTGAGGCCGGTCGCGGCCTTGAGGGCCTCGGCCAGCGCCTTCCACGGCTCTTCGGACCAGTCGAGTGTGGCGGCGATGGCGGCGGCCTCGGTGACCAAAGCGCGCTCGTCATTGGCGAGCGTGGGCGGGGCGATGTCACCGGCGATCACCGCGTGCCAATTCGCAAAATCCGATAGCCGCTCGAGATTACCGCGCAGCAGCTGCCAATCCTGTTCGGTGGCGCCTTCGGACAGGCGGTCGGCGACGTCGGCGAATTCGAGACGGTGGAGCAACCGCGCATTGAGTAGTTCGACATCGTGCAGGTCGAAATGCGCCGGGGCCCGGCCGAAGTGGGCGAAGTCGAGATCGGCGGCCAGCTCGTCGAGATCGGTGATCGGTTCGACCGGCTGCGACGTGCCGAGCCGGGCGAGCAGCGACAGCAGCGCCATCGGCTCGAACCCAGCTGCGCGAATCTCCTCGACCCCGATCGAACCCAGCCGCTTGGACAGTTTGCCCTCGGCGGCAATAAGCAGCGCCTCATGCGCCAGTTCGGGCCGCGCAGCGCCGAGCGCATCGAACATCTGCAGCTGCGCCGCGCTGTTCGAGACATGGTCCTCGCCGCGCACGACGTGGGTAACGCCGAGATCGATGTCGTCGATCACCGAGGGGAGCAGATAGAGCCAGCTGCCGTTTTCACGCCGGACGACCGGGTCCGACAGCAAAGCAGGATCGAACCGCTGCGGGCCGCGGATGAGGTCGTTCCATTCGATTGGAACACTATGGTCGAGCCGGAAGCGCCAGTGCGGTTGCCGCCCCTCGGGCACCGGCGCGCCTTCGGCCTTGCGCTCGTAGACCGGCGGCAGGCCGCGCCCGAGCAGCACCTTGCGGCGAATTTCGAGCTCCTCGGGCGTTTCGTAGCAGGCATAGACCCGGCCGGGCTGGCGCAACCGTTCGAGCTCGCGGTCGTAAAGGTCGAAGCGGTCCGACTGGCGCACCACCTGGTCCGGGGTCAGCCCGAGCCAGTCGAGATCGTCGCGGATGCCCTGGTCGAACTCGGGGGTTGAACGCTCGCGGTCGGTGTCGTCGATCCTCAGGATAAAGGTGCCGCCGTTCTTCCGCGCAAACAGCGTGTTGTGGAGTGCGGTGCGGATATTGCCGACGTGCAGCCGCCCGGTCGGCGAAGGCGCGAAACGGGTGGTAACGGTCATCGCGCCGGCCCGCTGCGGAAGGCGTTGGTGATCGGGTAACGGCGGTCGCGGCCGAAGTTGCGGCTGCCGATCTTGACCCCGGGCGGGGCCTGGCGGCGCTTATATTCGGCCCGCAGCAGCTTGGTCTCGATATCGGCGACCAACGCCATGTCCGCGCCAGTCGCGGCCGCGACTTCCTTGACCGACATCTCCTGGTCGACCAGCCCCTCGAGGATCCGGTCGAGCAAGGCGTAAGGCGGCAGGCTGTCCTCGTCCTTCTGATTGGGGTGGAGCTCGGCCGACGGCGGCTTGGTGATCACCCGCTCCGGCATTACCGGCCCATCGGGACCGAGCACGCCTTCGGGCTTGTGGGCGTTGCGCCAGCGCGACAGCGCAAACACGGTCATCTTGTAGGCATCCTTGAGCACCGAATAGCCGCCCGCCATGTCGCCGTAGAGGGTCGCATAGCCGACCGACATCTCGCTTTTGTTGCCGGTCGTCAGCAGCATGTGGCCGTGGGCGTTGCTGAGCGCCATCAGTGTCACCATCCGCAACCGCGCCTGGACGTTCTCCGCCGCGAGGCCCGTGAGATCGGGAAGCATCTCGCCGACCGCATCGACCGCAAGGACGATCGGTATGACGTCATGGCGGCAGCCCAGCAGCCGCGCGCACTCGGCCCCGTCCTCGAAGCTTTCGGGCGAGGTGTATTTGGACGGCAGCATCACGCTCCATACCTTGTCGGGGCCGAGCGCATCGACCGCGATGGCGGCCGAAAGCGCGCTGTCGATCCCGCCCGACAGGCCGAGGATCACGCCGGGGAAGCCGTTGCGCGTCACATAGTCGCGCAAAGCGACGACCATGGCGCGGTAGATGTCCTCGGGGAACGGATCGAGCTTGTGCTCGGCGCGGGTTGAACAGGCCCAGCCGTCCACCCCGCGGACCCACTCGGTGAGTAGCAGCTGCTCCTCCCAGTCACACATTTGCGCGACCAGCTCGCCGTCCGCATTCATGACGAACGACGAACCGTCGAACACCAATTCGTCCTGCCCGCCGACGCGGTTCAAATAGACCATCGGCAAGCCGCTGAGCGTCACCCGCGACCGCACCAGCCTCTGGCGCTGGTCGTCCTTGTCGAGCTCGTAGGGGCTGCCGTTGGGCACCAACATCAGCTCCGCCCCGGCCTCGGCCAGATGCGCGCACACCGTCTCCTGCCAGATGTCCTCGCAGATCGGCAGACCGAGCTTGACCCCCTTGAACCCGACCGGCTCGGGCATCGGCCCGGGGGTGAAGATGCGCTTTTCATCGAACGTGCCGTAATTGGGCAATTCCCGCTTCAGCGTCCGCCCGATCACCCGGCCGCCATCGGCCAGCAGCAGCGCGTTATAATTGGCGCCGCCCTCGTGGATGATGGTGCCGATCAGCAGCGCCGGTCCCGGCGTCGCGGTCGCCTCGACCAGTCGATCGGCGGCCTCCATCGTCCGTCGCACGAACTCGGGTTTCAGGACCAGATCCTCGGGCGGATAGCCGGTCAGCTGGAGTTCCGGGCACAGCAACAGGTCCGCGCCCTTGGCCCGCTCCCGCATCGCCAGCATCGCCGCGGCGTTGGCCTCGAGGTCGCCGACGCTCTGGGTCATTTGCGCCAGGGCTATGATGAGCCGATCCGTCATCGTCGGCGCCTTAGACCGGAAGCTTTGCTTTGCGAACCGTCGCTGGCTAAGGGGCGAGTTCGCACCGCCGCCTGGGGAGCCGAGATCGCCATGAAATTGCTCTCCGGGAACAGCAATTTGCCGCTGTCCCGCTCGATTTCCGAATATCTCGAGATGCCGCTGACATCGGCCAGCGTGCGCCGTTTCGCCGACGAGGAGATTTTCGTCGAGATCAACGAGAACGTCCGCGGCGAGGACGTGTTCGTGATCCAGTCGACCAGCTACCCGGCCAACGATAACCTCATGGAGCTGCTGATCTGCATCGATGCGCTGCGGCGCGCGTCGGCCAAGCGCATCACCGCGGTCATCCCTTATTTCGGCTATGCCCGGCAGGACCGCAAACCCGGGCCGCGGACGCCGATATCGGCCAAATTGGTGGCCAATCTGATCACCGTCGCCGGCGCTAATCGCGTGCTGTCGATCGACCTCCACGCTGGCCAGATCCAGGGCTTCTTCGACATCCCGACCGACAATCTCTTCGCCTCCCCAGTAATCGCCGCCGACATCCAAGCGCGCTTCGCCAACCGCGATTTGACCGTCGTCTCGCCCGACGTCGGCGGCGTGGTCCGCGCCCGCAGCCTCGCCAAGCGGCTCAACAACTCGCCGCTGGCGATCGTCGACAAACGTCGCGAGAAGGCCGGCGAATCGGAAGTGATGAACATCATCGGAGAGGTCGACGGCCGCACCTGCATCCTGATCGACGACATCGTCGATTCGGGCGGAACGCTGTGCAACGCGGCGGCGGCGCTCAAGCAGCAGGGCGCGGTCGAAGTGGTCGCTTATTGCACTCACGGCGTGCTGTCGGGCGGCGCCTCGGCCCGGGTCGGCGCGTCCGAATTGAAGGAGCTGGTGGTGACCGATTCGATCTGCACCGGCGAAGCCGACCCCAAGGGCGGCAAGATCCGCCGCCTCAGCATCGCCCCGCTGCTGGCCGAAGCCATCCGCCGCATCGCCAACGAAGCGAGCGTCTCCAGCCTGTTCGACTAAGTTCGCCTATCTTGCCTTCGCGGGCCTCCGCCCGTATAGGCCCGACCCTTCCAGATCATTGGAAAACGAACGGCCCGGCCAGTTAGGGCTGCCGTGGCTGTTCGAGAACGTCGCCCCCGATGAAAATCGTGCGGGCTACAAAGGAGACGAAAATGCCCAAGCTCAAGACCAAGAGCGGCGTCAAAAAACGCTTCACGCTCACGGCCTCAGGTAAGTTGAAGCACGGCGTCGCCGGCAAGCGTCACCGCCTGATCAGCCACAATGCCAAATATATCCGCCAGAACCGCCGCACCGAAGTGCTCGACCACGCCGATACGGCGCGGGTGAAG
>JBDSNQ010000088.1:0-18400 GCA_039915275.1 Sphingomicrobium sp. | reverse complement strand
CAGCGACCCCGGCTGGCAGGTTGCGAGCTTCCTGTTGGGCGGCGCCGCGGCGTTCACCGCCCATGCCGGCAAGGCCGGCGCACGCGCTTTGGTCAACGCCAGCCCCGAGCCATTCTCCAACATCATCGTATCGACCGCCGAGGATGTGACCACCGCCGGCCTACTCGCGCTGGCCATCGCCAATCCGATCGCCGCCGCGCTGATCGCCGCAATCCTCGTCATCCTCTCGCTGTGGCTGGTGCTCGCCGCCCGCCGTGCGCTGAAACGGATGATCGACGGCGGGCGCAGGCTGACCCGCCCGATTGAACCCGAACGCCCGTAGCGGGTTCATTCGCCAACAGGAGGGCTCCATGGTCGAATTTGCTCATATGTCGCTGGTCGAGCGCATCGCGCGCGTCATGGCCGGCGAGGCGCTCAGCAGCAACGCCAACGGCAGCGATTCCTCGGCCGGCGACAAGGTCGACCGGGCGTGGCGCGAGCACGTCCCCCAGGCGCTCGCCGTGCTCCACGTCATGCGCGAGCCCGATGCCGCCGCCGCAGCAGCAGGCGACCCCGCCACCTGGCAGCGCATGGTCGAGGCCTCGATCGCCGCCACCGAATGAGCGCCCGCACCCGCGCCGACCCGCGCTGGACGCTGGTGGCCTGCGTCCTCGCCTCGAGCCTGTCGTTCGTCGAGGGATCGGTGTTGAGCGTCGCGCTGCCCGCAATCCGGTCGAGCTACGGCGCCGGCGCGCAGGAAGTGCAATGGGTGGTCAATGCCTATTTGCTGCCACTGTCCGCTCTGCTGTTGCTCGGCGGGGCGCTCGGCGATCATTTCGGGCGACGGCGCCTGCTGGTCGTCGGCACCAGCATCTTCGCCGCCACGTCGCTGGTCTGCGCACTCGCGCCCAGCCTGCCGATCCTGCTCGCCGCACGGGCCGTGCAGGGCATTGGCGCGGCCTTGTTGCTCCCCAACAGCCTCGCCTTGCTCAACGCCGCCTTCCAGGGCGAGAAGCGCGGCCGCGCGGTCGGCATCTGGGCGGCAGCCGGAGCCGCGGCGGCAGCGATCGCGCCGCTGATCGGCGGCTGGCTGGTCAGCAATGTCGGCTGGCCGGCGATCTTCTACATCAACCTGCCGCTGGCGCTCGGCGCCATCGCCATGGCGCTCAAGTTCGTCGAGGAGAGCAACGAGCCCGGCGGCGGCCGGACCGATTATGCCGGCGCTCTGCTTGCGACCGGCGGCCTTGGCGGCCTCACTTACGCGCTGACTCTATGGTCGGCCTCGGGGCGCGTCACCAACCCGGCGCTGCTCACATTCCTGGTCGGCGCTGCGCTCCTCGGCGCCTTCATGGCGGTCGAATATCGCCGCGGCGACCGCGCCATGATGCCGCTGACCTTGTTCAAGGGCCGCTGCTTTTCCGGGCTCAACCTGCTGACTTTCCTGCTCTACGGCGCGTTTGGCGCGGCGATGCTGCTGATCCCTTACGTGCTCATCACCAGCGGCGGTTATTCGCCGGTGCAGGCGGGCCTGGCGATGCTGCCTCTGCCGGTGCTGATGACCTCGATTTCACCGACCATGGGCAGCCTTGCCGCCCGGATCGGACCGCGCATTCCGCTCACCGTCGGCCCGCTGATCGTTGCCGCCGGCATGACGCTGGCGGTCCTCATCGGACCGGACAGCAGTTACTGGACCGGCGCTTTCCCGACGATTGCGGTAATGGCGGTGGGCATGACGATTGCCGTCGCCCCGCTCACGGCATCGGTCCTCGGCTCGGTCGCGGAACAGCATGTCGCGATGGCCTCGGGCTTCAATAGCGCGGTGGCGCGCACCGGCGGGCTGATCGCTACTGCTTTGCTTGGCGCGGTCATCGCCAGCGACGGCCAGCAATTGTTCAGCGGCTTTCACATGGCGATGCTGGTATCGGCCGCGGTTTCGGCGCTGGCCGCCGTCGCCGCCTTGACATTGCTCGGCGGAGTTAAAATGAAAAACGCCTGAGAAATCAGGCGTGAGCGGCGATCCATTTCTCGACCACGGGAGCGATGTTGTCGCGCCACTTGCGGCCGTTGAAGATGCCGTAATGGCCGACGTCCTTGGCCATGAAATATTTCTTCTTGGCGGCCGGCAGCTTGGTCGCGATGTTAAGCGCGGCGCGGGTCTGGCCGATGCCCGAAATATCGTCGCGCTCGCCCTCGATCGCCAGCAAGGCGGTATCGCGGATCGCCGCCGGATCGACGCGGCGGCCGCGACGCTTAAGCTCGCCTTTGGGCAGCAAGTGGCGCTGAAAGACGACATCGACCGTCTGCAAATAGAATTCGGCGCTCATGTCGCACACCGAGCGGTACTCGGCGTAGAAATCGCGCGTCGCGTCGGCGCTGTCATCGTCGCCTTCGACCAGATGCTTGAACATCTCCCAATGGCTGATGAGGTGGTCGCCCAAATTCATGGTCATGAACCCGGCCAGCTGGAGGAAGCCCGGATAGACCTTGCGCGCGGCGCCCGGGTAAATCATCGGCACCGTCGCGATGACGTTGTTCTGGAACCAGCCCAGCGCCCGCTGAGTCGCCAGCGTATTGATCGCGGTCGGCGCCTCGCGGGTATCGATCGGCCCGCCCATCATGGTCAGCGATTTGGGCCGCCACGGATTTTTGTCGGCCTCCATCAGCGCGGTCGCGGCGAACGCCGCCGGCGCCGGCTGGCACACCGCCAGCATGTGCGGCCGCTCGCCGCTGGTCTCGCCAATCGCCTCGAGGAAGGCGATCAGATAATCGACATAATCGTCGAGATCGAACTTGCCGTCCGACAGCGGCACCAGCTTGGCGTCGCGCCAATCGGTGATGTAAACGTCGTGCTTGGGCAGCAGCCGCTCGACCGTTCCGCGCAGCAGCGTCGCATAATGGCCGGACATTGGCGCGACGATCAGCAGCTTGGGATCATTCTCCCCGGCGCCGACGCGGACGAAGCGCTTCAATTGCCCGAATGGCTTGCGCAGCACGATCTCCTCGCGGACCGGCACGATCTTGCGGCCGATGATGGTCGATTGGAGCCCGAATTCGGGCTTGCCGCGCGGCGCCGCGGCGTGCGCGAACACATCCAGGCTGGCCGCGACCAGCGGCCCCATCGAACTGTATGACATTGGATTTGCGGGGTTATTGAGCCATCCGGCGCCCATTCCGGCAAGCTTGCTTGCCCCGGCAAAAAGCGAGCGCTGTACTTCGTAGGTGTCGTAAAGCATCGAACCTCGGGGAATGACGGGATGGGGATTAACGGATGTGGCGGTCCTTTGCTCCCTAAGCAAGGGAATGCTGCACCGCGGCAGCTGCATTGCGGCAATCGCGCCCCGATTGAGGCGCCGCCGCCACACTGCCGTAGCGAATGCCAACCTTAGCTTTCGAAGACTGGCGGCGGATCGCTAATGCATATTGCCAGCATCACTCAAGGAGTCGCCAAATAGCTAAGACACCTATTTTTTCGGCTGCGATTCCAATGGGGGTGGCAAGACTGCAATAGAATTCTTCACCTGATCCCAAAAACCTCTTGTGAATGTTGCACTGGCTGGCACACTCTCGCAGTCAGCATTTGCCCACTGATTCCATAGGGATCTTTGGCGCTTATCATCTTTTAGCTTGGCCCACTCCTCAAGTATTTTGAGGCATAAATCTCCCTTGCTAACCTTCAACTGGCGCAGGGGGTCAACGCGAGTCTCAAGCATGGCGACCCGCTCCTTGAGGTTGCTTACGTCGCTCTGCAATTTTGCAAATGCGCCAATCACGGCGACAACGGCCAAAATGACCGGCCACCACTTTAGAATTGGGTATCTGTCTTCCATGCTACCCCCTGCCCCGGCACAGCCCAGAAGCTAGGCGAAAAATTCCGAAACTCGAAATTCTGGGAACATCCACGGCCCTATCCGCGCCCCGATTGAGGCGCCGCCGCCACACTGCTAGGTCAGGCGGGCTATGGCCACCGAGAACCCATCCGAGCCCGACAAGCCCAAGGGCAAGATCGGCAATCTGTGGCTGGTCTGGCGCCACGCCGCTCACTACCCGAAGCAGATCGCTGCGGCGGTGCTGTTCCTGTGCCTGTCCTCGGCGGCGACTTTGTCGATCCCCTATGGCTTCAAGCGCGTCATCGACCAGGGCTTCGGTTCGGGCGGCGCCGGCGCCGCGGCGGTCGCCACCGCCTTCCATTATCTGCTGGTGATCGTCGTCGTGCTCGCTTTGGCGACCGCCATGCGTTTTTACTTCGTGTCGTGGATCGGCGAGCGCACCGTCGCCGACCTGCGGATCGCGGTGCAGAAGAATCTGCTGACCCTGCCGCCGCGTTTCTTCGAGGAGAATCGCCCATCGGAGATCGCCTCGCGGCTGACCGCCGACACCGCGATCCTCGAGCAGATCGTCGGCTCCAGCGTATCGATCGCGCTGCGCAATCTTGCCACCGGCCTTGGTGGCATCGCTTATTTGTTCGCGCTGTCGCCCAAGCTCGCCGGGTTCATGGTCATCGGCATCCCGCTCGTGTTCGGGCCGGTGATCTTTTTCGGCCGCCGCATCCGCACCCTCAGCCGCTCGTCGCAGGACCGCATCGCCGACGTCGGCTCGACCGTGTCCGAGACGCTGGGCGCAATGAAAGTGGTCCAGGCCTTCGGGCAGGAGGAGCGCGAGCTCGGCCGTTTCCGCAGCGCGGTCGAAAGCGCGTTCGCGGTCGCTCGCCGCCGCTTCACCATGCGCGCGGCGATGACCTTCACCATCATCGCCTTGGTCTTCGGGTCGATCGTCATGCTTTTGTGGGAGGGCGCGTCCGACGTCGCCGCGGGGCGGATGACCGGCGGATCGATCGCTGCCTTCGTATTCACCGGCGTGCTCGTCGGCGGTGCGTTCGGCGCGCTGACCGAAGTCTATGGCGATTTGCTGCGCGGCTCGGGCGCGGCCGGCCGCATCGAGGAATTGATGAGCGCCAAGGCCGAGATCCGCGCCCCCGCCAGCCCGGTGCCGCTCCCAGAGCCGGCGCGCGGCGCGCTCAGCTTCGACAATGTCAGTTTCCGCTACCCGACCCGCCCCGACGACAAGGCCGTGCACGAGCTCACGCTCACCATTGCACCGGGTGAGACAATCGCCGTGGTCGGGCCGTCGGGCGCCGGCAAATCGACCCTGTTCCAGCTCGCCTTGCGCTTTTACGACCCACAGGAAGGCCGCGTCACGTTGGACGGCATCGACCTGCGCGATGCCGACCCCGCCGCCATCCGCCAGCGCATCGCCTTCGTCCCCCAAGAAAGCGTGTTGTTCGCCGCCTCGGCCAAGGACAATTTGCGCTACGGCCGCTGGGACGCCAGCGACGCCGAGATCGAGGACGCCGCCAAAGCCGCCAACGCGCACGAATTCATCGTCCAGTTGCCCGGCGGTTATGACAGTTTCCTCGGTGAAGGCGGGGCGCGCATCTCGGGTGGCCAGCGCCAGCGCATCGCCATCGCCCGCGCATTGCTGCGCGATTCACCGTTGCTGCTGCTCGATGAGGCCACCTCGGCGCTCGACGCGCGCAGCGAGCAGCTCGTCCAGGAGGCGCTCGAGCGATTGATGAAAACACGCACGACGGTGGTCATCGCGCACCGCCTGGCGACGGTCCGCGCCGCCAGCCGAATCATCGTCATGGATGGCGGCCGGATTGTCGAGCAAGGCACCCACGCGACGCTGGAGGCCGCGGGCGGACTCTACGCCAGCCTCGCCCGCCTCCAGTTCGCCGGACAAGCCGCCTAGGTTTTAGCCGGCGCCGCTGGCTTGGGCCTGGCGGCGCGGCGGGTCTTGGGCCGCGCCGTTTTCGCCCGAGTGCCGGTCTTGCGCGCAGCCGCGGGACTTTTCTTGGCCGCGCTCTTCTTTGCCGCCGGCTTGCGCTTGGCGGCCGTCTTGCGCGCCGCGGGCTTCTTCTTCGCCTTGGTCGTCGATTTCGCGCGGGCCGCGGGCTTGGTCGCGCCGCCTTCATCGCCCGACCATTTGCCGGACATCACGCGCTGCGCCGCCTCGGCGACCGCTTCGGCGATCAGCGTTCCGAGCTTGCTCGCGCTGGCCATGACATTGGTCGCCGCCGCCGATGCGGAATCCGCCGCATCCAAACCGGCGTCGCGGATCGCGCGCCGCGCCTTGGGGCTGGCGCTGATCGCGGCGGCCGCCGCGGCCAGGCCGGCGCCCAGCATTTCGCGGCTCATCGCCGCCTTGGCAATCTTGTCGACGGTCGACTTGGCCGTCCGCGTAGACTTGGTTGAACTTTTTTTCGTGCTCGATTTCGCCATTGCAAAACCTCCCTTGGTTAAGAGAAAGACACTTCAGCCGCGTAACAGTTCCCGATGCGGATCCGTAGCCGAACCTTCAAGACACGAAATTGCGGACAAGTAAAAGGGGACCGCGGCCCGAGCTGCGATCCCCTTCGACATGGTCAGCGGCCGGAGGTTCCGACCGTTCCAGGTGAGCTAGCGCATCACCTCGTGAACGATTCGTACCGACCCCTCTGCTGAACCATGAGACATCGGATCACCTCCTTTCGCTTGTGTTGAGACATAGGGAACATGAGTCTTCTCGGCCCGCAACGCAAGACTTGAAATGATTTTCAAATTCGGCAATCTTCAATGGTTCGGGCTGCTTCGGGCCACGCTGGCACGACCATCGGCACGCCTCCCGCGATCATCACCGCCAACCGCCCGCGACTGAACGCAATCGCGTCCAGCAGAGGGTCGAGCGCGCTAAAATCGGCCGTGACGCGCATTGCAAGTGGCTCGAAGCGGACCGCCACAGCGCGGCTCGCCGAGCTGGTCCAGATGACCATGCTGGGCGCAGAAATTGCGCTGCTGTGCGAAATGTTCACCTGCCGCGACATCCTGGTGCAGCGGATCATCAGCCGCGCAATGTTCGTGCTGTCGATGAACCGCGCTTCGCTGCCGCCCGGCAATGCCTGATAGGTCCACATTCCCGCCGCCAACGGCGCGGTGCCATAATCGGCGACCTGCGCGGCAATCGCTGCGGCCGCGAACACGCTCCCGAGCATCACGATCAGCTCCCCAGCCGGTCGACCTTGGCCTGCAGCGCGGCCAGTTCGGCGCGCAATGTCTCGACCTCCTCGTCGCGCACTTTTTTGTCGGCCTCGGCTTTCGCTTTGGGGGTGAACGCTCGGCTCGCCTCGCCGATCAGGTCCATATTCTTCTTCGCCAGATCGGCCAGCACATTGGTCCCGAACGCGTCGCGCATCACCGTCTGGTTGCGCTGGAACGCGTCCATCGCCGCCTCGAGATATTGCGGCACCATGCCCTGCATCGAATTGCCGTAAAGCCCGATCAGCTGGCGCAGGAAATTGACCGGCAACATGGTCGATCCGCGCGCTTCCTCATCGACGATGATCTGGGTCAGCACATGCCGCGTGATGTCCTCGCCCGATTTGGCGTCGACCACTTCGAACTCGCGTCCCTCCTTGATCATCGCCGCCAGATGGTCGAGCGTGATGTAGGTCGAGCGTTCGGTGTCATAAAGCCGCCGGTTCGCGTACTTCTTGATTGTTGCCTTGCCCGAAGACTTCGCCATGAACCGCTCCAAAAAACCAATCGGCAACCTACTACCGCATCGTACTGCGCTGCAACATGAACCCGCGCCGCGCCCACTGCCATTGTTCCTCGAGCTGGTGCGGCGGACCGCGACCCGCGACCCCGGCCTCGCCCGCGCCGCGCTCGCCGGGCTCGCCGCTTACGAGCAAGCGACGCGCCCGCCGCTTGATCCGCCGCGCCCCGAGCTGGCCCGCCTGGGCCCCGCCGCCTTGCGCGATCATGGCGGCACCGGCCCCATCGCGCTGCTCGTTCCGTCGCTGATCAACCCGCCCCACATTCTCGATCTCGACGCCCAGGTCTCGCTCGCCGCAGCCATCGCCGACATGGGCCGCCGCGTGCTGCTGCTCGACTGGGGCGCGGCGCGCGATCGCGGCGATTTGAGCGTTTCCGGCCACGTCGAGCATTTGCTCCTGCCCTTGCTCCGCGACCTCGCCGAGCCGGCGGCGTTGATCGGCTATTGCCTCGGCGGTACCATGGCCATCGCCGCCGCCAATCTTCACCCCGTCGAACGCGTCGTGACCATCGCCGCGCCGTGGAACTTCGCCACTTACCCCGCCGAGGGCCGCCAGAGCCTGCTCGCCATGTGGGGCGATGCGCGCGGGCCCGCGCAATCGCTCGGCGCGCTGCCGATGGAGGTCCTCCAGGCCGCCTTCTGGTCGCTCGATCCCGAACGCACCGTGTCGAAATTCGCCAAATTCGCCGCGCTCGACCCGGCCAGCGCCGAGGCTCGCCGCTTCGTCGTGCTCGAGGATTGGGCCAATCAGGGCGAACCTTTGCCGTGCGCGGCGGGCGCCGAGCTGATCGAGGACTTCTTCGGCGCCGACCTCCCCGGCAGCGGCGGCTGGACCATCGCCGGCACCGCCATCACCGACCGTCTCGCGGTGCCGATGCGCCACTTCACCGCCGCCCACGACCGCATCACGCCCGCCGCCACTGCCCCCGCCGGCGACACCGTCGAGATCGCCTCGGGCCATGTCGGCATGATCGTCGGCTCCGCCCGCGCGGCGCTCCACGCCAACCTCAAGGGCTTTCTAAGTCATTGATTTTGTGGCGCACCCGACAGGATTCGAACCTGTGACCCCTGCCTTCGGAGGGCAGTACTCTATCCAGCTGAGCTACGGGTGCGTGGCGTCCGCTTAGCCAAGTGGAGGTTGAGCGGCAAGCAGGGCGGCCGACTGGAAAGCTAAACCAGCTTGAGCTTCCTGCCGACGAACAGTGGGCCGATGATCGACAGCGCGATCCCGGCCAGCGAGCAGACCGCGACCCAGATCGCCATCAGCGTCCCGCCGGCGGCGTACATCGCGTAGAGCACCGGCCCGGCGAGCACGAGCCCGCGGACTTCGTTCGCCACCAGCAAGCCAACCCCCGCCTTGAGGAGCACGGCCGCCAAGAGAGATACGCCGTCATTCACCGCTCCCTAATGGGGTGCGAAGGTTAGGAAATGGTAAGCGCGGGGCAGCCGAGCGCAAGGAAGGGATTGCGCAGCAATCGCCGACTAGCGCGCAGAGCTACGACGACCCGGCTGCGACCGCCGCAGGACGGTCGCGCACCGACACTGCTTTGCCGCGGCGCTTATTTCCTTCTTGATCGGCCGCCCACGCTCAGCGCTAATGTCCGCTTTCGATCCAAAGCGGACATTAAAACCAAGCTACGGAGTTGGGCTCGGCGGAAACTGGGTGAACGCCTCTCTCCGGCATTGTGCGAGCGCAACAACCTTGATGCCCTCCGGCTTGTACATCTCAATCGTCGCTTCGTCCGTTAGGTTGCTTACGATGAGCAGCGTGCGAAACATGTTCGCCTTCGCTTCCCTATCGATCAGGACAAGTGACGTGGGCGTGACTCGAGCAATCCTTTTAGGAGGCTTCTCGTTGCACTCTCTGCCGGCGCAAAAAAGGCCGCGACCGAGATCGATTGACCAGCGGCTTTCTCCCCATCGGGAGCTGTCCTTCAGGATTTTGCCATCGCAGACTAGGTCGAACTGCCCTTCGGACCTGGCTGCACTCGCACTCTGCCCGGCCAGGGTCAGGGCAAGTGTCGCGATGAGCAAGAATTGCGCGCGCATGGCTGGTCCTCGTAAAAGGGTGGCGCATGCTAACGGCATTTAGACCTGCTCCGCAATGAATGTGACAATGCGGGTAATTGGCCGGAGTGCTCGCTCGGCCGCTAGCGCAGCAAGACCTGGACCAGCCTGATCGGCCCCAGTTTGACGTCGGCCATGGTCGCCGGCCGGACCTCGGTGATCAAGCCGGCGGCGATGATGCCGCACAGCAGCCAGAATGCCACCATCCCAAGGATGATCTTCATGTTGCACCCCCGTGGGCGACATCATCACGAAATTAGCGTGGAGTCCACAATTGCGGCCACTCGACCGGTGCTAATCAGGCGGCCAGCTCTCGATAA
Organism: Sphingomicrobium sp.; assembly: GCA_039915275.1. Taxonomy (GTDB): domain Bacteria; phylum Pseudomonadota; class Alphaproteobacteria; order Sphingomonadales; family Sphingomonadaceae; genus Sphingomicrobium. Next base: position 8,444 of record JBDSNQ010000088.1, on the reverse strand, counting down.
TCTCAACGAAGCGGCTAAGCCAGGCGTTGGTCTGGTGCCCATCGACGACCCGGTGGTCGATGGTCAGCGTGACGTAAGCAATTGGCAATATGACGATCGCGTCGTCGCCCTCGACCTCGCGCACCATCACCCGTTTGTGCAATTTGCCGATGCCGAGGATTGCCGCTTGCCCGGCGTGGAGGATGATCGGGCTGGCGAGCAGCGAGCCCGACACGCCGTGGTGAGAGATGGTGAAGCTGCCGCCCGAAACGTCGCCGCCGGTCAGCTTGCCCTCGCGGGCGCGACTTGTCAGATCATCGAGTTTGGCGCCGATCTGCTCGAGGCTGAGCGAGCCCACATCCTTGACGACGGGGACCACCAGACCCTTCTCGCCAAGCGCGGTGCCGACGCCAATGTCGACCGTTGGCGACACCGCGATGCGGTCACTCTCCCACCGCCCGTTGATCGCCGGCGCCACCGCCATCGCCTCCGCGGCGGCCTGGACGATGTAAGCGGTGTAACTGAGCTTGGTGCCGCGCTCGGCCAGCGCCGTCTTATGCGCCGCGACTGCCGAGAAATCGGCCTCGAACAGCGCCGTCACGTGCGGTGCCTCGGCCACCGCCCGCACCATATTCTCGGCGATCTTAAGCCGCATCCGGTCGTGCGGAATGTCGGACCCTGAGGGTCCGCTGGATTCCAACGCGAGCTCAACATCTTCCCGCGTAATCCGCCCGCCACGCCCGGTCCCCGCGATCCGCGAAGGCTCGATCCCATGCTGCCGCAACGCCCGCCGGACCGAGGGGGAGAGTCTTGTTTCAACTTCCCCGTTCGTCCCGAGCGAAGTCGAGGGACGTTCCCGTGGCACAGGACGTGTCTCGACTTCGCTCGACACGAACGGCTCTTGGTTAGCCTCTGTATCAATCCGCCCCAACAACGCCCCCGGCACCGCATCCGCATCGGTATCGAGCAATATCTCCGCCAGCACCCCCGCCGCCGGCGCTGGCACCTCCTGCGTCACCTTGTCAGTCTCGAGCTCGACAAGCGGATCGTTCACCTGAACCGCGTCGCCAACTTGGCGGAGCCACGCGCGGACGACCGCCTTGGTCCCCTCCTGCTCGTCCGGCACCCGCACGTCGATCATCAGAACCCCACTAGCCGGTCGATCTCAGCGCGGATCCGCGCCACCGACGGCAATGCCGCTTCCATCAGTGTCGGATGATGCGGGCTTGGAATGTCGGGCATGGTCACCCGGGCCACCGGTGCGTCGAGATCGAGGAATGCCTCGTCCGCCACCACCGCCGCGATCTCCGCGCCGAAACCACCCGTGCGCAAATCCTCATGGACGATCAGGCAGCGCCGTGTTCGCCTCACGCTGTCGAGCACCGCCTCGCGGTCCCAAGGCATCAGCGTCCGCAGGTCGATGACATCGGCCGACACCCCGTCCGCCGCCGCCTCGCAGCGTGGCACCATCGCGCCCCAGGTGACGATCGTGATCGCGTCGCCCTCGCGGACCTTCTTGGCGCGGCCGAACGGCAGCACAAAATCGTCGCCCGGCCACGGCCGCCGCGCCCACGCATCGTCGAGCATCGCGCGATGTTCGAAGAACAGCACCGGGTCGTTGCCGCGCAATGCTCCGCGCAGCAGCCCGACCGCATCTTCGGCATTGGAGGGTACCGCGACCAGCCATCCCGGATTATGGACGAACTGCACCTCGTTGGTCTGGCTGTGCCACGGGTCGCCGCATTTGAAGAAACCGCCCGGCACGCGCAGCACCATCGGCGCGGCAAAGCGATTGTGGGTGCGCCAGCGCATCGTCCCGCAGTCGTTGATCTGTTCGGTCGCCGGCTCGGCATATTTGCGGAATTGGATTTCGGGTACCGGCATCAGCCCCGCCAGCGCCATGCCGACCGCGCGGCCGACGATGCCTTCCTCGTTCAACGAGGTGTCGAACACCCGCGCCCGCCCGAACTTGTCCTGCAGGCCCAGCGTCACCGCGTGGACCCCGCCCTTGGGCCCGACATCCTCGCCGAACACGAGGACGCGCGGGTTGCTGGCCAGCTCCTGGTCGAGCACGCGGCGAATCGCCGTCACCATGTTGATCCGCTGGCCGTCGGGCTTCGGCTCGTCGGTTGTACCGTCGAGACTGAGGCCGGCGCGGCCGCCGACTTGCTGCAGCTCGCCGTCGAAGAACACATGGTCGGTGACGCACTCGGGGCTGGAAACGCCCCGCGCTTCCGCCTCGGCCAGCGCCGCCGCGACCGTCGCCGCGGCGTCCGCCTCGAGTCCCGTCCAATCGAGCTTGGACGCGAACGCCTTCAATTTGGGCAGTGGATCACGCGCCCATTCGGCCGCCACTTCCGCCTCGCTCTTATAACCCTGCGTGTCCTGGAAGCTGTGGCCCTCGAGCCGCGGCATGGTCAGCCGCAGCAGCGCCGGCGACCGCTTTGTCCGCACATGCGCCACCGCCTCGCGCACCAGCCGCGCCGCTTCCTCGGGATTAGTGCCATCGCCATTGAATATCGTCAGCCCGGCAAAACTGGCGAGGTTGGCGGCGATATCCTTGCCCGGGGTCTGATATTCCGACGGCACCGAAATGCCATAGCCATTGTCCTCGATGTAAATGAGCAAAGGCAATTGTTGCGTGGTCGCAATAGTTAGCGCCGACCAAAATCCGCCAGTTGCGCAACTGGCGTCGCCGCCGAGCACCACCGCGATCGCATCCGTGGGCCCCTCGACCAGCACTTCGGCCTTGTAAGCGATCGCCTGCGCCCAGCCCGCCGCCGGCGTATATTGCGCGCCGACGCCGCCGCACATCGGCAGCGCGGGGGTGCCGTCCAGATTGGGAAAATTGAACACCACGCCGATATCGCGGCCGTCCGAATAGCCGCCGGCCAGCCCCATGCCCGAGCCAAGCGCGTCGGCCAGCGGCACGCCCAAGGCGAGCAGCAACGGCCGCGAGCGATAATAGCCGCAGGCGGCGTCGCCGTCCTTGAGCAGCATGCCCAACAACACCTGCGCCATGTCGTGACCGCGAGCCGAGAATTGGTAGAAAATCTTCTTCTGGGGAACGAGTTCCTGTTCCTCGATCCGGTCCATTTCGCGGCTAGTAAGGACCAGGCGCGCGACCTCGCGCCAATCGACGTCGGTGACGACGCGACCGACGTCGCGCTCAGCCATGGAAAGGCTCAGCCATCCATCGCCTCGATGACCGCCGCGGTAAATCGGTCGATCTGGTCGTCGCCCATGCCGACGACGTTGAACCGCCCGCTGTCGGCCATGTAAATCGCATGGTCCTCACGCAGGCTCAGCACTTGCTCCTTGCTCACGGGCAGCATCGAAAACATGCCGAACTGCTGGCCGATGAAGTGCAAACGCGGGTCGGCGGCGGCAATCCGCTGACGGACCGAATTGATCCGGTCGCGCATGGCCGTCAGCTCGACCAGCCAGCGGGCGCGAAGCTCGGAATCTTCGAGGATGATGTGCGCACAAGCGGCGCCATGATCGGGCGGCATCGACCACATTTCGCGCGAGCGCTGGAAGACATGTCCCATCGCTCTCGCCGTCGCCTCGACCGAGCCGGTTTTGACGAACAGCGAGCCAACGCGGTCGCGGTAGCAACTGAAATTCTTGTCGCAGCTCTGGGCAATGACGACTTCGTCACACTGCGAGAGGATGCCGCACAGGCCCGCCGCATCCTCGTCCAGCCCGCGCCCGAAGCCCTGATAGGCGATGTCGACGAACGGGATCAGCCCGCGCTCGCGGCAGACGTCGGTGACTTCCGCCCATTGAATGGGATTGAGGTCGGCGCCGGTCGGGTTGTGGCAGCAGCCATGCAGCAAGGCGACGTCGCCGGGGCCGCCCTTGCTGAGCTCGGCCAGCATGTCTTCGAAGCGGATCGCGCCCTGCCCGCGCTCGTAATAAGGATATTCGACCACCTCCAGCCCGACGGCGCGAATGATCGGCGCGTGATTGGGCCAGCTCGGTGTCCCCAGCAACACTTTGGCGGCGGGATTGGCGGTGGCGATCAATTCAAACCCCAGGCGCAGCGCGCCGCAGCCGCCCGGAGTCTGCAAGCCCGCGATGCGCTCGTCGCTGGCATGTTCGCCGAGCACGATCGGCCGCAGCAATTCGGCAAAGCGCGTGTCGCCGGCAAGGCCCAGATAGGCTTTGGTCACTTGGCTATCGAGCAGCCGCTGCTCGGCTTCCTTCATCACCTTGAGGATCGGCGTAGCCCCGGCGGCGTCGCGGAACACCCCGACTCCGACATCGATCTTGTCGGGTCGCGGATCGGCGTTGACCATGCCGATCAGCGCGATCAGGGAGTCGCTGTGGACGGGCGGAAGGTCGGCAAGCATTCTTGCCTTGGCGTGCGTTTCGCTCAGCATTTACGGGCGTCTAGCGCGACTAAGCGTCGTAATCCACCGCGACGCCATCGCCGACCGGCACCGACTGGCAAGTCAGGACATAACCGGCCGCGACCTCCTCGTCGGTCAGGCCATAACGCACCGCCATTTCGACCTTGCCGCTAATCACTTTGGCGCGGCACGTCGCGCACACCCCGGCCTTGCACGCAAACGGCGCGCGCAGCCCGGAGGCTAGCGCGCTGTCGAGAATGTTGCTTTGGGTAAACGCCACGCGCCGCGTGCGCCCGTCGAGCGTCACCGCCACCGTGGCGCCGACCGCCTTGGTTTGGAGGTCCGCCATTTCCTGCGCCAGCGCCGCCGACGGACGGCCCGCGGTGAAGCGTTCGATGTGGATGCGGTCCTTGGCGACATTGCGCTCGAGCAGCGCCGATTCCGCCGCGTCCATCATCGGCCCGGGACCGCAGATGAACCACGCGTCGACCTGGCCCGGTTCGCCGACCAATTGCTCGATCGCATGGCCGCACATCTTATGATCAAGCATGCCGTTGAACAGCTCGACGTCGCCCGCTTCCTCGGCGAGGAAATGGTAGAGCTCGAACCGCCCCATATAGCGGTCCTTGAGGTCCGCCAGCGCGTCCAAAAAGATCACCGACGAGCTGTCGCGGTTGCCGTAGAGCAGAGTAAAGCGGCTGCCTGGCTCCTGCTTCAATGCGGTCTTGATCAGCGAAATCACCGGGGTGATCCCTGATCCGCCGGCGAAGCCAACGTAGCGGCGCGATGCCTGCGGATCGAATTCGGTGGTGAAGCTGCCGTGCGGCGGCATCACGTCGACCAGGTCGCCCGCTTTGAGAAGATCGCCCACCCAATTCGAAAACACCCCGCCGGCGATCCGCTTGACCGTCACCATCCAGTCGGCGTCTTCGGGCGCGGTGCACAGCGAATAATTGCGCCGCAATTCCTCGCCGCCGATCTCGGCCTTCAACGTCAGATGCTGCCCCGCCTTGAACGCGAAGGCGTCGCGCAATTCGGGCGGAATATCGAAGCGGATCGAGTTCGCCTCGGCCGTTTCGGGCACGATCTCAATGACTTGCAAGGCGTGAAAGTGCGTGGTCATTCCTACCAGACCGCGTCGGGATAAGTCCGCGGCAGATATTGCATCGGCGCCAGCAAATGGCCGAGATGCTCGCTATGGTGCCCGCGCCGCCCGCCGAGGATCGGCCGCTGCTCCGCCGGCACTTCGAGTTTCGCGTCGGCCAGCAGCGCGGCAATTGAAGCGCGATATTCGTCTTCGAAGGTCTTGGGATCCGCCGCGATCCCGCGCGCGATCAGCCCTTCGAGCAATTCATCTACCTCAAATAATTCCGGCACGAACCGCCAGCACCAATCGAGCCCGTCACGCATCCGCGTCGCGCTCTCCTCGGTCCCGTCGCCCAGCCGCACCGTCCATTCCGCCGCCAGCTCGCGGTGATAGGCAACTTCCTTGACCGCCTTGGCCGCGATTTCGCGCAGGAATTGGTCGCTGGATTCCGCCAGCCGCTGGTAGAGCAAATGCTGCCAGGTCGAGAACAGCAACTGCCGCGCCATCGTCCGCCCGAAATCGCCATTGGGCTGCTCAACCAGCAGGCAATTCCTGAAATCGAGCACGTCACGGTGGAAGGCGAGCTGATCGGCATCGCCCGCGCCCCCAAGCAAATGCGTCGCCTGCCCGATCAGGTCGAGCGCGAGATTGGTCAGGCTCAGATCGACCTCAAGCGCCGGCGCGTGCCCGCACCATTCGCCCAGCCGCTGGCCAAGGATCAGCGCATCGTCGCCGAGACGCAGCAGATAATCGAAATAGGCGGAGTCCACCGACGAAGCCGTCGCCATCAGATGTGCTTCACTTCATCCGGGATGTCGTAGAAGGTCGGGTGTCGGTAGATCTTGCCTTGCGCTGGCTCGAACATCGGCCCCGCTTCATCGGGGTCGGACGCGACGATCTCGGCCGACGGAACGACCCACAGGCTCACCCCTTCCGAGCGCCGCGTGTACGTATCGCGCGCATGCCTGAGCGCGAGCTGCGCGTCAGGAGCATGAACGCTGCCAACGTGACGATGCGCCAGGCCAGCCTTGGCCCGAACGAAGACTTCCCACAGCGGCCACTCACTGCTCACGCCGCCACCCTTGCCAGCCGCTTCGCTTCATGCGCGGCAGCCGCTTCGCGCACCCAGGCGCCGTCGTCCCACGCCGCTCGCCGCGCCGCCATCCGCTCCTTGGCCACCGGTCCTTCGCCGCGAACCACCGCGTAAAACTCTTCCCAGTCGACTTCGCCATAGTCGTAGGCGCCCTTGGCCTCGTTCCACTTGAGGTCCGCGTCAGGCACATTGAGCCCGATAAAATCCGCTTGCGGCACGGTGATATCGACGAATTTTTGCCTGAGCTCGTCATTGGTGTCGCGCTTGATCCGCCAGCGCATCGATTGCGCCGTGTTGGGGCTGTCCTCGTCGGGCGGGCCAAACATCATCAGGCTCGGCCACCACCAGCGGTTCAAGGCATCCTGCGCCATGCGCTTCTGCTCGGGCGTGCCGCCGGCCATCGCAATCATGATCTCATAGCCCTGGCGCTGGTGGAAACTTTCTTCCTTGCACACCCGGACCATCGCCCGCGCATAGGGCCCATAGCTGGTCCGCTGCAGCGGCACCTGGTTCATGATCGCCGCGCCGTCGACCAGCCAGCCGATCGCGCCAATGTCGGCCCAGGTCAGCGACGGGTAATTGAAGATCGTCGAATATTTGGCTTTGCCCGAGTGCAGCGCCTCGATCATCTCGTCACGCGACGTGCCGAGCGTCTCCGCCGCGCAATAGAGATACAGCCCGTGCCCCGCCTCGTCCTGGACCTTGGCCAGTAGGATCGCTTTCCGCCGCAATGACGGCGCCCGCGAAATCCAATTGCCCTCGGGCAGCATGCCGACGATCTCGCTGTGCGCGTGCTGCGACACCTGCCGCACCAGCGTCCGCCGATAGGCTTCGGGCATCCAGTCCTTGGGTTCGATGAATTCGTCCGCCGCCACCCGCGCCTCGAACGCGGCGAGCAGCTTGGGGTCTTCGAGCGACTGCACGGTCGCGCTCTTGCTCAGTTCGGTGGTGTACATGGTTCTTATCTAGCCTTTGAGGCCCCAACGTTCAAACCTCGACGACGGCTCCGCCGATGGTCCTTGAGTAACCAGTGAATTCGGCGACAGCTCGCCCATCTGAAGTGCGCACCGCAACCCGCGTCACCCCCCCGCGCCCCGCAGTCGCGACTTCCTCCGCCTCGGCGATCAGCGTTTCGCCCGCGGCCGCGCTGCCGAGGAAGACGATCGAAGCCTGCGCCGCCACCGTCTTCACATTGTCGCCGTTGCAGACGTAGGCGAATGCGGTGTCGGCCAGCGCGAACACCATCCCGCCGTGCGCGATTCCATGGCCGTTGAGCATATCGGCGGTGAGCGTCATCGAAATCCGCGCATAACCGCTGCGCGCTTCCTCGATGGCGATGCCCCAGGCGGGGCCTGTGCCCTCATCGCTGAGCATCTGGTGAGCCACCCGGCTCGCGAGTTCGTTTGCGTCCACACCCACTCCTTCGCTAGTCGGTTGGCATGGCTTACGAGACAATCGACTTCAAGCTGGACGGCCCGATCGCGCGGATCACCTTGAACCGTCCCGACTGCCTCAACAGCTTCACCGCGCAAATGCATGGCGAGCTGCGCGACGCGCTCGACTCGATCGGCGATGCCCGAGTCGTCATCCTCACCGGCGCCGGCCGCGGCTTTTGCGCCGGGCAGGACCTCAACGAACGCGCGGTCGCCTCCGACCATCCGGTCGATATCGGCATGACCGTCGAGACCAGCTGGAACCCGCTGATCCGGACCCTGACCAGCCTCCCGCAGCCGGTCATCGCCCGCGTCAACGGCGTCGCCGCCGGCGCCGGCGCCAATATCGCCCTCGCCTGCGACCTGGTGATCGCCGCCAAGTCGGCCAAATTCATCCAGAGCTTCGTTGCCATCGGCCTGATCCCCGACAGCGGCGGCACCTGGATCCTGCCCCGCCTCGTCGGGCAGGCGCGAGCATTGGGCCTCGCGCTCACCGG
>JBDSNQ010000074.1:0-4340 GCA_039915275.1 Sphingomicrobium sp. | reverse complement strand
CGCACCGGCGATAGCGTCGGGGCCGGCAGTGCTTTCGCCACCTCGCACCCGCGCATCTTCGCGGTCGGCGACGTTCGCGCCGGGTCGGTCAAGCGCGTCGCTTCGTCGGTCGGTGAGGGATCGGTGGTGGTTTCGGCGATCTGGGCCTTGCTCGAAAAAGCTGGCGCCGAACGCGCCGCGGCGGACCAGCAGGAACCCGTCGCGGTGGGCTAGCCATTGCGGGCGGGCGTCGCATTTGCCACTCTCCCCGGCACACAGGGAGCAAGCGATGAAGCACAAGGACTATAACGAGCTGGCCGCACCGCTGCTGAGCGAGCTGAGCGACGCGGCGCGGTGGATTTCGGAAACCAAGCAGCGCGTCATGATCTTGTTCGAGGGACGCGATACCGCTGGCAAGGGCGGGTCGATCAATGCCTTCGCTTCGACTCTCAATCCGCGCCAGTGCCGCACCGTGGCTCTGAGCGCGCCGAACGAGCGCGAGCGCACGCAATGGTATTTCCAGCGCTATATCGAGCACCTCCCCGCGGCCGGCGAAATGGTTCTGTTCGACCGCAGCTGGTACAACCGCGCCGGGGTCGAGCCAGTCATGGGCTATTGCACCGCCGAACAGACCACGGCGTTCCTCAAGACCGTGCCGATGTTCGAGAAAGAGCTCGTCGACGACGGCATCCTGCTGTTCAAATATTGGCTGTGCTGCGACCAAGACAAACAAGAGGAACGGTTCGAGGCGCGGCTCAAGAGCTCGACGCGGCGGTGGAAATTGTCGCCCGTCGATCTGAAGGCGCGGACCAAATTTGAGGATTACACCGACGCACGCGAGGCGATGCTCGAGGTGACCCACACCGACTATGCGCCGTGGACCTTGGTCGATTTCAACGATCAATCGATCGGGCGGCTGACGTTGATCCGCGACCTGCTCGACCGATTGCCCGACACTAAGCTGCCGATGGAGGACATTCCGTGGCCGCCGCTCGACGGCAAGCCCAAGAAAGAGCGCTTCACCGTGCTCGCGCCAATCCCGTCGTTCGACCCCGACTCGCCGTCCGACTCCGCCGCCGCGGACGACCCCGATGACGGCAAAAAAGAAGACAAGAAGAAGCATAAGCATAAGCACAAGGATTGACGCGGATTGCTGCTGGCAATCGCGTTTCGCTTTACGCCGCGGGCGGTCCGCGATAGCTTCGCTGCCGGATACCGGCTTGGGGGAGTGGCGGGATGCGTGCACTGAAATTGTTCGGCCAGCTGACGGTCTATTACGTCGCGCTGGTGCTGCTCGTGATGATCGTCATGAAGCTGTTCCCGCACACCACATTGCCGATCGGCGGGGTCGAGGAATTGCTCCAAAAGCCGGGCAAGGCTTTGCTCGACCAAGCCAACGGCACCGCCGCTCCGCACCGCATCCATACACTGGGCCAGAGCCTGTTCTGGCTGTCCGTCGCAAGTCTCGGCGCGCTGCTTACTGCGCTGCCCGTGAGCTGGCTTTACATGGCGGTGCGGACGACGGAAGATTATGACCAGTCGCTGGTCAACACCGTCGTCATCCTGCCGATTGTGGTGACGTCGATCGTGATCATCGTCCAGAGCTCACTCAGCCTGGCATTTGCGCTCGGCGGGATCGCGGGCGCGGTGCGCTTCAAGAACAGCCTCAAGAGTTCGGGCGATGCGCTGTTCATCCTGCTGTCGGTTGGGATCGGACTGGCGGCGGGCAGCGGCGCAGTCGAGCTGGCGCTGGTCATGTCGATCGCCTTCAACGCCGTCTTCCTGGCACTGTGGCTGACCGAATATGGCGAGCGCGAGGGGATGAAACGTTACCTCGCCGACTATCAGATGGACGAAGGCGCACCGCCAGCCGCGACCGTCGCGCCGATCCCGCCGGTCGCGCCGCCGCCCCCGCCGCCAGCAGCGGTTTAAAGGCAGGTCTTGAACAGCTTTCGCGTGACATCGGCGTCGGTCGCGATGTCGGCGAAAGAGCGTTCGAGATAGGCCTTGGCCCCCGCCGCCGCACGCGGATCGAGCCCGGGGATCGTGTCGAGCACTGCGATGATCGGACCGCGCATGGCGCGCATCCTGGCGGCCTCGACCAGCGCCTCGGCATTGGTGAAGCAATAGCCCCGATACCGCCGCTCACGGACGTTGGCGACCGGAATGCCCTCTGGCGGGCTGGCGTAAGGGGCATTGACCATGCCCGAGAAATCGAAATCGTACGGCACGACGATCAAATTGGAAGATGCCCCGCGCGGGCTGACGAGGCGCGCATTGTGGCAGCAATTGTCCCCCACCGGTCCGGCGCTCATCGCCCAGTCAAGATTGGACACCAGATATTCGAACAGTGCGAACCGCGCGGCGTCGGTGCGGCGCAAGATGGCGGGCGAGATCCGCGGCCCGGTCTTGACCTCGACCAGCCCGTTGCGCCGCGCCAGATCGCCAAGATCCTCGATCAGAAAGCCTGCGCGGCTGACGATCGGGCGACCATCCACGTCCTGATAATCGACCGTCGCCAGCTTGGCACGGAAGCTCAGCGGGGTGAGCAGATTGTACATCCGGTAAGCGGCATATTCGAGCAGAAGGTAACGCTGGAAACCAGCGTCGTTGCGGCAATGCGTGACCAGCTTCAGGCGTTTCTGACCAGCGAAATAGGAACTCGCCGCGGGCCTGGATTGAAGGTCGAGCCGAAGCGGGGGGAAGCTGCAAGTCGCCGACATCCGGCGGGTGATGCCGCGCGCCGAGATCGCCACCGGGAAGCTCTCGCCGCTGCCGCCGACAAGCGAGACCGTTCCCGGTTGCGGCACATTGCCGCCTTCGGCGCTGCGGACAATCGACGGGATCGGACCGCGCACGACGAGATGGATCGGACTGTCGTCGGCAAACATCGGGGTGGCGGGGCCGGGCGCTTGCGCCGCGCTCCCGCTCGCAAACAGCACCGCCGCCATTCCAATCCAATTGCCGATCCGCGCCATCATGCCCCTCCCCCGCTGGGCGACGGTCGCCGCACTTCGTGCGGGATCAGTTTGTCGCCGATAATCTCCAGATAGCTTAATTTGCCCCCATAAGCGCTCGAAATACCGGTATCGATGTCGACCAGGCGGCCGCCGAAACGAATTGAGATGCCGCTGATGATCGGCGTGTGGCCGACCACCATCCGCGCGACGCCAAAGCCCTTCAGAGCGAGCGTCAACTGCTGTTCCGGAGTCGCACTCTTGGCGTCGCCGGCGAGGATCAGACCGCGATACCATAACGGGCCAAGCTCGTCGTTCGTGACCGCGGCGTCGCTGGTGTCCAGCGCCGCCAGTGCGGCGCGCACGCGGCGATTGATCTCCGCTGCGGTGAGCGAGGCATATTTGGGGCTGATCCCGCCGTGGACGAACAGTGTTCCCGCGACCACTGCGACCGCATCATTGCCGAGCACCCATTTGCCGATCGCGCCGGTGGGCGCCCAGGCCGCGGCATGTTCGACCATTCCGAGCGGTGTCGCCTTGAGGAAGGCGTCGCGGACCGCGGCCGGGCTGAGCGAGGGGTCGCGCTTCCGGGCGTCGGCTTCCAGGAACGCCTTGTGATCGGCAAAAAAGCGGTCGCGGCGGGCGGCGGACCTGGCGTCGGCGAAGGTCGCGTAGTCGCTTGCGCTGACGTAGCGCAGGTCGCCGGTCATGTTCATGGCTTCGTGGTTGCCGACCAGCGCGACGACCCGGCCCCCGCTCTTTGGTGCCTCTCGCTGAAGCGATTGGAGATTGTGGATGATGTCGAGCGAGTCGGGGCCGCGATCGACGACATCGCCAGTCTGGACGAGGACCGACTTGCCTCCCGCCCAATGCCCCTTGGCGTCGGTCAACCCGGCATCCCTGGAAATGGCGGTCCAGGCGGCGAAGTCGCCATGGAGATCGCCGACCGCGATGATGCGCAAAAAAGGTGGCGGGCCTGCAGGAGCGGCAGCAACATCGGCGCGCGCGCCCGTCGCGGCGACCAACGCCAGCGCGGCAAGGCGGAACCAAGGTTGAACCATCGGGCGGGCAGCTCCCTCATCTTCGCGCGATCCGGAACGGACAAGAGCGTTCGGTTTTTGTCAAGGCGGTGAAGCGCTTGGCTTGACTTACCGGCTGTGTCGGCTAGGAGCGCGGCGTCGTCCGGCCACAGGGTCGGGCAACTCGTCCGAGACAGTCGCTGGGGTTCGCCCCTTAATTTGCGGCCTAGACGGGGACCATGAATCAGATGGGGGCATTGCTCCTGTCGTGCGATGCCAGATGGCTTCGCCACCGATCCATCCCCCCGAAGGACAATACAGTCCGGTCGCCAGTCGGCGGCAGGATGTTTTGAACCTCGGTCGCCGTTCGCGGGGACCGATAAGG
>JBDSNQ010000137.1:0-2019 GCA_039915275.1 Sphingomicrobium sp. | reverse complement strand
GTGGGCTATCTTCGCGCCGGCGGGGTCGACACCCAGGAATTGCTGGTCGCTCAGCCAAGTGCGTTCACCAAGATCGCCGCTCTCGCTCGTGGGGCGCCATTGGGCGTGCTCAAGGACCAACTGCTGGTCCAATCGCTCGACAGCTATGCCGATGTCCTGCCGAACGCGATTACGGCTGAATCCTTCGCTTTTTATGGCACCAAATTGAACGGCACACCGGAGAATCAGCCGCGGTGGAAGCGCGCGGTCGACTTCACCACCAACAATCTCACCGACGAAGTGTCGAAAATCTATGTCACCAAATATTTTCCGCCCGAATCCAAGGCGGCGATGAAGGAATTGGTCGGCAACATCGTCGCGGCGATGGGGCGGCGGATCGACAATCTCACCTGGATGGCGCCCGAAACCAAGGTCAAGGCGAGGGCCAAGCTCGCCGCCTTTACGCCGCGCGTCGGCTACCCCGATCAGTGGCATGATTATTCATCCATCGCGATCACCGGCGACGATCTGTTCGGCAATACTTTGCGCGCCAACCAATGGGCTTATGACTGGAACGTCCACAAGCTCGGGCAGCCAATTTACCGGTGGGAATGGGGCCTCAACCCGATGACCGTCAACGCCCAGGCCAATTTCAAGCTGGTCGCGATTACTTTCCCCGCGGCTATTCTCCAGCCGCCGTTCTTCGATATCAATGCCGACCCGGCGGTCAACTATGGCGGGATCGGCGCCGTGATCGGGCACGAAATGAGCCATCATTTCGACGATCAGGGTTCAAAATACGACGTCAACGGCAATCTGTCCGATTGGTGGACACCAAGCGACATATCCAATTTCAAGCGGTTAACTGACAAACTTGTGATAGAATATGACGCCTACGAAATATTCCCCGGTGCGCATGTCAAAGGCGAATTCACGCTCGGAGAGAATATAGGCGACCTTGCTGGAATGCAGACCGCCTATGACGCGTACCACGCAACCCTAGGTGGCAAGGAGGCGCCGGTGATCGACGGCATGACCGGCGACCAGCGCTTCTACCTTGGCTGGGCGCAGGTCTGGCGGCGCAATTATCGCGAAGCCAATCTCCGCGCCCGGCTGCTGACCGATCCCCATTCGCCGTCACAGCAACGAGCGTGGATCGTGCGCAATTTTGACCCTTGGTACCAGGCGTTCGACGTCCAGCCCGGCCAAAAGCTTTACCTCGCCCCCGCCGACCGAGTACGCATCTGGTAGATGATCCACCAGCAACTGCCCCAGATCGACGGTACGCCGCTTGATGGTGTCTCGCGCTGGCTGATGCCGGCGCTGATCGGCGGGGCGGCACTGTCGGGCGCGCTGCTGGCGTGGCTGTTGGGTTACCCGCTGGTGGCGGGACTGTTCGCTTTGGGCGGCCTGGTGGCGGTGCTTGCGCTTGGGCTTTGGGACCGGCGCGAGGTGCCGCCGATTGTCGAGGGCCTCAGCCAGTCGCCCGATTTCTCGATTATCGGCTCGGCGCTTGGGCTCACGACCGAGCCCGCCGCGCTTACCGACGGCGAGGGCAAGCTGCTGATTGCCAACAGCGCCTATCGCGACCGCTTTGGCCGCGCCCAGCCGCCTTTGTCCCTCGGCAGCGATGAGGAGTCCTCCCAGACGCTGCAGCTGGTCAAGACCATGGCCTGGCGCGACGGCGGCGGCTGCGCGGCGGGGGTTGCGACCGCGTCCGGACCGAGCGCGGTCGAGGCCGAGCGGGTTGGCTCCGGCGGCGACTTGCTGCTGTGGCGTTTTCCACTGGTTGGAGCGCCCGATCCGACCATGCTCGCCGCCAAGCTTTTGGCCGGGCCGGTCGGCGAGCGCCTGGCCGCGGCCGGCTTGCTCGCGGCGCTGGTCGATGCCGACGGCTTTCTGTTCGCCGCCAACCGCTCGTTCGCGGCCCGCGCCGTGCCGCTCGACCAGGAGGGCGAGAAGGTGCGCTTCGCCGATCTCGTCTTTTTCTCCGGCGATGGTTTGGCGAAATTGGTCACCGACGGCGAGTCGGCGCGACCG
>JBDSNQ010000135.1:0-4107 GCA_039915275.1 Sphingomicrobium sp. | reverse complement strand
CTCCATCTCGAAGCTGAAACTCGCGTCGTTGAGGCGCAGTTTGTAGAGGCTGTCGCGGAGCTTCTCGAAGTCGGCGGCGTCGGTCGGGAACAGGCCGCAGAACACCACCGGCTGGACTTCCTTGAAGCCGGGCAGTGCCTTGACCGCGCCGCCCTTGACCGTGGTGATCGTGTCACCCACGCGGGCCTGCGCCACTTCCTTGATCTGCGCGGTGATGAAGCCGATTTCGCCGGGGCCGAGCTCGGGAAGGTCGGTGCGCTTGGGGGTGAAGCATCCGACGCGGTCGATCAAATGCAGCGTGCCGGTGGCCATGAATTTGACCTGCGCGCCCTTGCGGATGGTGCCGTCGATGACGCGGACCAGGATCACCACGCCAAGGTAAGAATCGTACCAGCTGTCGACCAGCATCGCTTTCAGCGGAGCGTCGGCGTCGCCCTTGGGGGGTGGGATGATGTCGACGATCGCCTGGAGCACCGCCTCGATGCCGAGCCCGGTTTTGGCGGAGGCGAGCACCGCGTGGCTGGCGTCCAGGCCGATGATGTCCTCAATCTCCTGGCGGACTCGCTCGGGGTCGGCCGAGGGCAGGTCGACCTTGTTGATCACCGGGACGATCTCGTGGTCGTGCTCGATCGACTTATAAACATTCGCCAGCGTCTGCGCTTCGACGCCTTGGGCGGCATCCACGACGAGCAGCGCGCCCTCGCACGCGGCGAGCGACCGCGACACTTCATAGGCGAAATCGACGTGACCGGGGGTGTCCATCAGGTTCAATTCATAGGTCTCGCCGTCGGCCGCTTGCCACTTCAGCCGCACCGTCTGGGCCTTGATCGTGATCCCGCGTTCGCGTTCTATGTCCATGTTATCAAGGACTTGCGCGTTACCGGTCATTTCGCGCGTGGTCAGGCCGCCGGTGGCCTGGATCAGCCGGTCGGCGAGCGTCGACTTGCCGTGGTCGATGTGGGCGATGATGCTGAAATTGCGGATGCGCGAAAGCTTGGTCATTTCCCCGCCCGCTAGCAGAGCCTTGCGGGAAGGGCGAGCTTGGCGGATATTCGACCGCGGAAGCAACTGGGGGCAATTATGAAACTCGCGATCTTGCTCGGGACGGCGTCGCTTGGTGCGCTGGGGATGGCCGCCTACGCAGCAGCACCCGCGCCGCCACCGCCGATCGCGACCTACTGGATGGACGCCGCGACGCAGAGCGGGCTTGGCGCGGGCATGACGCCGGGCGCGCGCCCCAACCTCGGCCAGATCATGGGCATGATGTCGGGCGGCGGCGGATCGGTCGCGCACACGCTCGATCTCCGGCTCGCCTCGAAACAGAAGGCGGCCGCTCCGGAGGCGGAGCACCTCATCCCGCCGGGCCTGGCGATGGGGCCGAGCCTGCCTTTGGTCACGCCCAATGTGCCGCCGCCGGTCGAGCGGACGCCCGGCCTGCCCCAAGGCTATCAACGCCCCAAGGGACGGATGCTGATCTATTGGGGCTGCGGCGAGCATGTCGGCCCCGGCCAACCGACGGTGATCGATTTCTCCAAGCTCGCCGCTGGCCAGATCCCGCCCGGAATGGCGGCGATGTCCAATTACGCGCACGCCGTGTCGCGGCCCGGGCCGCGCAGCGCGCCCGGCTACGGCCAGTGGCCGAACGAGCAGGATTCGCGCGCGGTGCCGGCGGGCAGCTCGCTGGCCGGAGCGCACCGGGTCGAGGGCAATTATTCGCCGCCGATCGCCTTCTCGCTGACCGGGGGCCAAGATTTCATGCCGGCGCTCGAGCTTGCCGAAGCGGGCGCGCTACAGTCGGGCGCGAGCCGGCTGGTGTGGCGGCCCGCGCCAACCGCGACCGGCTATGCGCTGGCGATGTTCGGCGCATCGGGCAACGGCGACGTGGTGATGTGGAGCTCGGGCCGTAACGCGGCGGGCTTCCCCAACATGGATTATCTTGCGCCGTCTGAAGTGCGCCGACTGGTCGGCCTCGGCGCGATGCTGGCGCCGACCACCAGCGAATGCGTCCTGCCGGTCGAAGTCGCCGCCGCCTCGCCGGCGGGGATGCTGACGATGATCGGCTACGGCCCCGAAGTGAATTTCGCGGAGAAGCCCAAGGCGCCCAAATGGACCGCCAAAGTCCGCTTCAAGACCAGCGCCTCGCTGATCCGCGGCATGGGCGGTTATGGCGGCGCATCGGCGCGGCAGGGGCAGCCCGGCCAGCCGCCGAAGAAGCGCAAGAAGTTCGGGATCGGCGACCTTCTCAACGGAAGGAACCCGGGGAACTGACGGGCACCGAGGGTCTGCTCGTTCCCAACGGGCGCCTTTGACCCGAAACGGACGATCGCGAATGCGACCTGGTCAAGCAGGCCCGCCGAGCCATCCGCCATGTCGCGAAACCATTCCCGACCTCTTTCAGGCCCTTGCGAGCAACAGCTCCGGAAGACTTGGGTTCAAGCTACTTCCTGCTGCGGATCGGCTGCGGCGAACGGTCCCCGACCGAAGGATGCGCTCTGTGCCGGGGGCCCAGGATGGCGATGAACTGAAACGCGCTTGACCCAAAGCCGAGCCGCTTCCCACAAAATTCCCGCTACGACCTTCCAAGTCATCAGCGGTTGCGTGAGGACAGCCCGCGCCAACGTCGCGTCGTTCAGCTCCCTGCGTTTGCCCGTCTGCATTGCGACCAGGATGGGGCCTTGGGCATCAAGGACCTTGATAGCGACCAGCAAATCTTCGCCTGGTGGCCTCACCCGAAATGCGTACTGCAGCCTCATCGGCAAGAAGGGCGAGACGTGGAAGTGCTTCGCGCATTCTTGCCGTATATTGGCGGCGTCGCCGACGACCGGCATGACGTAAGTGTGGCGCTCGCCGAAAGTATTGCTCACTTCGTACAGGATTGCGATCAGCGCACCGTCGCCTACGTAGCAGAAGTAGAGGCTGATCGGGTTGAACACGAACCCCAGCACGCGCGGCATGGCGAGCAGTTCGATTGTGCCGATCGCGTCCGTCAGTCCGGCGGCGCGGATGAGGCGCTCTACCTGGACGCGCAAGGGTTCGTCGGTCCCATTGCCATGGTCGCGATCATGGAATGCAATGAGATTGAACCGGTTGCGCGCAAACAGGCGCAGCCCGCGCGCGAGCCCATCGATCTCGTCGAGATCGAGCAACAGCGAGAACATTCGGTACCGCAGCTGATGCAGCCGCGGCCGTAGGCGCCGATGCATAACCTGTCCGGCGTAAATTGCGGAGCGGGTCATGCCGCTCGCCGCAATTCCGGCGGACTCGACACATGGATGCGCGCGGATTCGCCGGGGACGTTCCACGGCCGCCGAACGCCGCCCAGTTCCTCGGCTACGGCGAGGCCGGATTGCAGCCCGTCTTCGTGAAAGCCCGCGCCGAAATAGGCGCCGCAGAACCAGGTCCGACGACCCCCCTGGAGCGACCACAAATGATGCTGGGCGGCGCTCGCAGCGGCATCGAACATTGGATGATCGTAAATGTTGCGGCAGTGCACGAGGTCGGGGTCGGGCGATCGAATTGGGTTGAGAGTCAGGAACATCGGATGATCATCGTCAATGCCCTGCAATTGGTTCATCCAATACGTCACCGACAGCAGGGGGGAATGTTCGCCCGGCTCCGACGCATAATTCCAACTCGACCAGACCTGCCGCCGATGCGGCATCAGGGCCGGGTCCGAATGAAGCACCGCCTCGTTGCGCCGGTAATGAAAGGCGCCGAGCAGCCGGCGCTCCTCCGCGTCCGGATCGGCGAGCATGCGCAAAGCCTGGTCGGCATGGGCGGCAATAACGACATGATCGAACCGTTCGATGCCGTTAGCGCTTGTCAGTTCGACGCTGCCGTTGCGCCGCCGGATCGCATGAACCGGACAGCCAGTCCGGATTCGGTCCACGAACGGGCGCGACAGCTTTTCGACATATTCGCGACTGCCTCCGTCCACAGTACGCCACAGCGGCCGGCGAACGAATTTCAGCAGGCCGTGATTCTCGCAGAAGCGGATGAACGCCGCCGCTGGATAATCGGGTATCTTGTGAACGGGTGTCGACCAGATGGCCGCCGCCATGGGATAAAGATGGTCATCTCGAAAGGCGTGCCCGCAGCCTATCCCGT
>JBDSNQ010000259.1:0-7658 GCA_039915275.1 Sphingomicrobium sp. | reverse complement strand
CTCGGCGACCGGCTCGACCACCGTCTTGACCGTGATCCGCGCGTCGTCGGCCTTCTTGAGCAACATGTCGAATGCGATCACGCTCGCGCCCCAGGTGCGGAAATGCTTGGCGGTGAAGTCGCCGCCGCTGGCCTGTTTGATATAGTCGTTGACGTCGCTCGACGTGATGGCCTTGGGATCGCCGTCGTCGCCGATATATTGGAACAGCATCTGCCCGGGCAGGTCCTGGCACTGGTTGACGATGCGCTTCAAATTGCTGTCGCTGATCTTCATTTCGTGGACGATGCCGTGCTTGCCGACGAAACGCATGGTCATCCTTGAGCCCTTGCGGCGGAGATGGCGGCTGCGCAGCGTGGTCGCGCCGAAGCTCTTGTTATCCTTGGCATATTGCTCGTTGCCGATGCGGATATGCTCGGTGTCGAGCAGGCGCACGACCGCCGCCAGCACGGTCTCGCGGCCGAGCTTGCGGCGCTTGACGTCTTGCTCGACCCGCCGCCTGAGCTTGGGCAGCGCTTTCCCGAACTCGAGCAGACCATCGAACTTGGCGGCGTCGCGGCGCTCCCGAAACGCGGCGTGGTAGCGATATTGCTTGCGCCCGCGGGCATCGATCCCGGTCGCTTGCAAATGGCCATTGGGGTCGGTGCAGAACCAGGCGTCGGTATAAGCCGGGGGCAGAGCGAGGGCGTTCAACCGGTCGATCTCGGCGCGGTCGGTGACGCGCTTGCCGGCGGTGTCGAAATAACCCCAGGCGGATTTGATCCGCTTGCGGGTGAAGCCGGGTTCGCTATCGCTCGAGTGACGTAACATAAGCGCGGTAATGAGCAGCGCGGGTGCGAAGTTCCGGTGAGGGAAAGATCGATGACGATATCGGACAAGACAGTGCTGATCATGGCCACCGACGGTTTCGAGGAATCGGAGCTGTTCGGCCCGCGCGCGATCTTGATCGAGCGGGGCGCGCAAGTCCGGCTGGCGTCGCCGTCGATGGCGCCGATCCAGGCGACGGTGCACGACGATCCGGGCAAAGTCATCCGCCCGGACCTGACGATCGGCGAGGCGAGGGCCGAGGATTATGACGCGCTCATTCTACCCGGCGGGGTGCGCAATCCCGACACGTTGCGGACGAACCCGCAAGCGATTGGCTTGATTCGCGCCTTTGCCGACGCCGGAAAGCCGATCGCGGCGATTTGCCACGGGCCGTGGCTGCTAGTTGAGGCCGATGTGCTGCACGGGCGGCGGGCGACCGCCTGGCCGTCGATCCGCACCGATCTTCGCAATGCCGGGGCGAGCGTGGTCGATGAAGCGGCGGTGACCGACGGTAATTTCGTCACAAGCCGCAAGCCGGAAGACGTTGACGCTTTCACCGATGCGCTGATTGCGCTGATTGAGGCCTAACCGGCTGGAAACCTATTGGCGTTATGGCCGCTCCCATGGAATGGGGAATCGGGGTCGATCGGGCTGAACAGGCCATGGATGGCGCGGCCGCCGCGATGTTCGCGGCCGCGGTCGGCTTTGGCCTTTGGGCAGTCGAGTCGGGCATTGGGATAGCAATGGCCGCCGCCGCAGCCACGTTCCTGGCCGCCAAGTTGGGACTCGGGCTGATAGTACCCGAGACCAGAACCTATCCAATGCCGGCCATTTCGCCGGTGGCGATCGATACAATAACAGAAGCGCCAGGCGGCGCGGACGACGAGCTCACCCTTGAGGACAAGCTGGTCGAGGTCAGCCCGGACGCGCGGGTGATTCGGCTGTTCGGCCCGAGCCAAAGCCACCATTCGGGTCATCCAGGACAGGCGCCGCCGGACGCGTCGCAAGCGCTAAGCGAAGCGCTCGCCGAGCTGCGGCGCTCGTTGCGCTGATCCCTATTCGACAATGGTCAGGGCCTCGATGGCCAGCGTGACCGAACCATCGAGCGCGCGGCTGGGGGCACTGGCCACGACAATGTCCGCGACCAAATGCCCGGGAATTGAAAATTCCAGATCCTCCAGACCAAGGGTGAGACGGTCGACGGTCGTGGCAGCGTTCGGCCCGGGTATGCGCAGCGTAATCACATGCGTTTCACCGGTGAAGGTCAGCGACCGCCAGTCGACTGATTGGATTTCGGTGAGTAAAATCCTATCGGAACGCTCACCGGTGCGCGCGAGCAAGGCACGGAGCAGCCCCGACCCGGCGCGCGACATGGCTATCCTCAACATTGTGCCGCCTCCAGAAATTCGCGGACTCGTTTGACCGTCACCTCTCGCGGCTCTCGGCCCCTCCGCAAATCGAAGACAAATCGGGGGTCGCCCAGGGCTTCGCGGCCAAAGCGGGTTGGCGCCGTGTGGCTACGGCGAAGAAATTTCTCTATCTCTCGAAGCAAGTTCACTCTTCACGTCCTTTATTAACATAGAGCGACTCGGCTGCCCATTATTTCCCAACGCATTTCCTACTTGTCTAGGCACTTGCCTATAATTAAGGAAAAGATATGTGGTCAGAACCGCGCCTCGTCATCGAACGCCTGTGTGCGGAGCGGGGGGAGGATTTCGCCGGCCTGTCGCGCATGCTCGGGCGCAACCCGGCCTACATCCAGCAATTTGTCCGCCGCGGCGTGCCCAAGCGGTTGAAGGAAGCCGAACGGCGCAAGCTCGCCCGCTATTTCGCCATTTCCGAAGCGCTGCTGGGCGGTCCCGCCGACGATGAGCCGGCGGACGGGCTGGTGTCGGTCAAGCGGGTCGCGGTGCGGGCCTCAGCCGGGCCCGGATCGGTGGTCGCGACCGAACTCGCCAGACCCTATTTTGCGTTCGACGGGAGGTGGCTCCGGGCGCTAACCGCGACCTCGCCCGGCCAGCTGTCGATCATCCGCGTCGAAGGCGATTCCATGTCCCCGACCTTGAACGCCGGCGATGACATTTTGGTCGATCCCGCCGACTGCGCCGAGCGGCTGCGCGACGGCATCTATGTGCTGCGGGTCGACGATGCGCTGATCGTCAAGCGGATTGCTTTGCATCCGGTCGGCCGCCGGGTCACCGTCCAGTCGGACAATCCGGCCTATCCCGACTGGCCCGACTGCGACATGACGCAGATCGCGTGCATCGGCCGCGTCGTTTGGGCCGGACGAAAAATCGACTGAGCGCCTTGCCCGCCTGACGGCTCAGCGCCGCCGGTCGAACATCCAAACGAGCAGTGCCGCCGCGATCCCGAGTCCGGTGCCGATGAGGACGCCCTTCATCGGCGCGCCCGCAGCGACTCCCCAAACCGTGCCGGCGAGGATGCCGATCATCAAAAAGATGCCGCCGGAGCGGGCGTTGCGCGTGGCCATGGGCGGGCCTTGGCAGAAGTCGCTTTCGGTCTCCAGCGGCAATGCGGCCAGATGCTCTGCCCAGACATGGTGAACGCGTCGTTGACGATCTTCGTCGGCAGTCCTGAAAGGGGTCCGCGCGTACAAGTCCGGGCATGGACGCACCTTTTATCAGCGGAAGAGTGGCGCTGGCCGACGCGGCCGAGCTGCTCATCCAGTTCGGCGACGATGCCGGCTATGAGGCCGCGGCGCGGGCCGATTTGAGCCGCGACGCCGGCAATGTCGTGCGATTCTGCCACTGGCGGCAGATCGAGCGCGTGATTGCGACCCTGAGCAGCGACGAGGTTCGCGGCACCGTCCATTAGTTTTACTGGCGGTTAAACCGGACGCGCCGTGCCGTTCATACTGGCGCGGTTCAGGACTGCTGGCTACGGCGGAACAATGACTTGGCGGGGAATGGCGCGGGATGCTGCGCGGCTGTTGTGCGCGACCGCGCTGACCATCGGGGTTGCCGGTCCGGTCGGCGCGCAACCGGCGCCCGCGACCGACCCGGCTGAACTCGATCCTAACGCGCCGCTCGAGCCAATGCCCGATCTCGGCGTCGACTGGCCGACGCCCGGCACCAGCGAAGAGCCAGCGCCCGCGCCACTCCCTGAAGGCGCGCCGACCCCGCCGTCGGCGGTTAGCGGCAGCGAAGGGGCGAATAGCGCGGCGGAGTTGCATTACAGCATCGCGCTGGAAGGACTTGAGGCGATCGGTCCCGAGACCGATCTGGTGCGGTCGTTCGACCAGCAATCGGTATTGCGCAAGAATCGCAACGAGGCGGTCAACGCCGCGCAAATCGACCGCCGCTCGCGTGCCGACGCCGACTTGCTCGCCGAGCTGTTGCGGAGCCAGGGCTATTACGATGCCATGGTCGAACCGCGCATAGAGCGCGGGGCGAGCGCGCTGCGGGTTGTGCTCAGCGCCGAGCCAGGGCCCCAGTATCGATTCCAGTCGGTGGAATTGCCGGGTCTCGATGCGGCGGGAGCCGAGGCCGCCAAGCTGCGCGATGCCTTCACCGTAAAGGCCGGCGACCCGGTCATCGCCGAGGATGTGATCGCGGCCAATGTCGCCCTCGCCGTCGCGCTCGGCGAACAGGGCTTCGCGCTGGCCAAGGTCGGCGAGCAACACATCGTCATTGACCATGAGGCGCATACGGCTGAGTTGGTGCTGCCGGTCGAGACCGGTCCGCTGGCCGCGTTCGGGGCCATTCGAGTGAGCGGAACGCCGCCGTTCAGCCCGCGCCACGTCGCCCTGATCGCCCGCTTCCAATCCGGCGAACCGTTCCGCCGCTCGAAAGTCGACGATCTTCGCCGGGCCCTCATCGCCACTGGACTGGTAGCGTCAGCCGAGGTCAAAGTGGTGCCGGCGGCCGACGGGCGCACGGTCGATCTCGCGGTCAACCTCGAGCCGGCGCCGATGCGCACCATTGCCGGCGAGCTTGGTTATGGCACGGGCGAGGGGATCCGCGCCGAAGCGAGTTGGCAGCACCGCAATTTGTTCAATCCCGAAGGGGCGCTGACCGTGCGCGGCGTCGCTGGAACCCAGGAGCAGCTCGCCGCGGTGTCGTTCCGGCGCAGCAATTTCGGCCGGCGCGACCAGGTGCTCAACCTGCAGGCGCTCGCCAGTCACACCAACCGCAACGTTTACGAGGCCAGGACTATCCAGGTCGGCGGCAGCATCGAGCGCCAGAGCAACATCATCTGGCACAAGAAATGGACCTACAGCCTCGGCGCCGACCTCATCGCCACCGACGAACGCGGGGTGTTCACTAAGCTCGGGATCAAGGATACCAAGACCTTTCTGCTCGCGGCCCTGCCGGCAACGCTGGGTTATGACGGTAGCGACGATTTGCTCGATCCGAGCCGGGGCTTTCGGCTAGGTGGGCGGATCAGCCCGGAAATCTCCGCACACGGCGGCAGTTTCGCTTATGCCCGGACCCAGATCGACGCCAGCGTCTACCATCCGGTGTCGTCGAACGTGGTCGCGGCGGGCCGCATTCGCCTGGGTACGCTCCTCGGCGCCAGCTCGCTGTCGATCGCACCGTCACGCCGCCTCTATTCGGGCGGTGGCGGTTCGGTGCGCGGCTATGGCTATCAGCAGCTCGGCCCGCGCGACCTCGATGGCGATCCGATCGGCGGACGGGGCCTGGCCGAGTTCGCGCTCGAAGCGCGCATCAAGCTGAAGGCATTCGGTGGCAATTTCGGCATCGTGCCGTTCCTCGACGGCGGCAGCCTGACGACCAATTCCTTGCCGTCCTTGCGTGGCTGGCAGTTCGGCGCTGGCCTCGGCGTGCGTTATTATTCGAGCTTCGGCCCGATCCGGATCGACGTCGGCACGCCGCTCAACCCGCGGGCCAGCGACGGCCGGATCGCGGTCGTCGTGTCGCTTGGGCAGGCGTTTTAGAGTGGCCGAGGACGCGCTGGCGGTCGATCGAGCCGAACCGCCACCGCGGCGACGGCTGCGGCAGGATTGGCCGCGGCGGCTGGCCAACGAATTGCTGGCGCTGCTGCTGGCGCTGGTGATTCTGTTCGCGGGCGCACTGGTGCTGCTCGACACCGCGCCCGGCCACCGCTTCATCGTCGACCGGCTCGCAAAGTTCGAAACCGCCTCGGGCCTCAACATCCGGGTTGGCCGGATCGAGGGATCGGTATTCGGCAAATCCAAGCTCAAGAATGTCTCGGTCGCCGACGGCCGCGGGGTGTTCCTGACCTCGCCCGAAATCGAGCTCGACTGGGCGCCGGGCGCGTGGCTCTATAATTCGCTGCACATCGATCGCGTGTCGGCGCCGCTGGTGCGGCTGATCCGCTTGCCGAGCCTGAAGCCGACTGGCCGCAAGGGTCCGATCCTGCCCGGCTTCGACATCCACATCGGCGAGCTGGCGATCGACCGGCTCGAGCTTGGCCCGGCGATCACCGGACAGGCGCGCAGCGGCCGAGTGCGCGGCCAGGCGGACGTGCGGGCCGGCCGCGCGATGGTCGAATTGAGGGTCGCGGTGGATGGCGGCGACCGGATTGCGCTCAATCTCGACGCCGAGCCCGACCGCAACCGCTTCGATGTCGATTTGGTCGCCAAGTCGCCGGCCAACGGATTGCTGCCGGCGATCGTCGGGACCAAGCGCGCGATCGACCTGACGGTTAGCGGCGACGGCAGCTGGAGCCGGTGGCGCGGCAAGGCCGCGCTCGACCTGTCGGGGCGGCCACCCGCGCGGCTGGCGCTCGGCGCCGAATCCGGGCGCTACCGGCTGGCGGGTCAATTGGCGCCGGCCCAATTCCTCACGGGCAGGCTCCAGCGCCTGACCGCGCCGGTCGTCCGGGTGCGCGGCGACGGTCGTCTGAAGGACCGAATTCTAGACGGCGAGCTAGCGCTGACCTCGCCGTCGCTGCGGGCGGTGACGCGCGGCGCGCTCGACCTCGCCGCTAATCGCTATCGCGCGGTGCGCGTCGGAATCGATCTTATTCGCCCGAGCGCGCTGTTCCCCAATATGACGGGGCGCAACGTGCGCATGGTGTGGACGCTCGACGGTCCGTTTGGGCGCTCGAACTACGCCTATCGCCTGAGCTCGCCAGGCGTGAAATTCGACAACACCGGCTTCGTCGATGTCCATGCCGAGGGGCGGGGCCAGGGCTCGCCGTGGCCGATCCGCGTGCCGCTCCGATTGTCGGCGCGGGCGATCACCGGGGTCGGTGATGTCGCCGGCGCGATCCTCGCCAACGCGCGGCTTGAGGGGATGCTGACGATCACCCCCAAATTCGTCCGCGGCGAGGGGCTGCGGCTGACCAGCAGCAAGTTGAACGGCAAGCTCGCGCTGCTGATCGACCTCGTCACCGGACGGTTCGAGATCCTCATTTCGGGCGGCATGACCCGCTATCTGATCCCTGGGGTCGGCATCGTCGACGTCGTCAGCGACTTGAAGGTGGTGCCCGGGCCGGGCGGCCACGGCTCGCGCGTCATCGGCAAGGGCAAGGCGTGGGTTCGCCGGCTCGACAATAGCTTTTTTAAGGACATCGCTGGCGGCCTGCCGCGAATCGAGGCCGACCTCGAGCGCGGCAGTGACGGCATCGTCCATTTCACCAACCTCCAGCTGTACGCGCCCAAATTGAGGCTGAGCGGCGCAGGCCAGCGCTTCCGCGACGGCACCTTCCACATCGTCGCCAGCGGACGGCAGGCGAAATACGGCACGCTCCGAATGATTCTCGACGGCCACATCGAACGGCCGCGGGTCGACCTGTTCTTCGATCGCCCCAACGACCCGATGGGTTTGCGCGACATGCGCCTGCTGCTGGTGCCCAACGCCGCCGGCTTCGATTACACCTCCAACGGAACGTCGCGCCTTGGGCCG
>JBDSNQ010000173.1:0-6586 GCA_039915275.1 Sphingomicrobium sp. | reverse complement strand
ACTTCTTCGCGCGTGCGGTACTTGGCCGGATCCGACATCGAATGGCCGCGGTAGCGGTAGGTCTTCAGTTCGAGGATGATCGGCCCCTTGCCGCTGCGGGTCCATTCGAGCGCGGTCTCGGCCGCTCCGCGCACCGCCAGCACGTCCATCCCGTCGACCTGGATCCCGGGGATGCGGAAGCTTTCGCCGCGCTTGTAGAACAGAGGCTCGGACGACGAGCGCTCGACCGATGTCCCCATCGCATAGTGATTGTTCTCAATGGCGTAGATCACCGGCAGCTTCCACAGCTCGGCCATGTTGAAGCTTTCATAGACCTGGCCCTGGTTGGCGGCGCCGTCGCCGAAATAGGTCAGGCACACCCCGCCATCGCCGGTGTACTGGTGCTTGAAGCCCAAACCGGTCCCCAGGCTGACCTGCGCCCCGACGATGCCGTGGCCGCCGT
Organism: Sphingomicrobium sp.; assembly: GCA_039915275.1. GTDB lineage: Bacteria > Pseudomonadota > Alphaproteobacteria > Sphingomonadales > Sphingomonadaceae > Sphingomicrobium. The sequence continues at coordinate 6,144 of JBDSNQ010000173.1, read as the reverse complement.
AAAAGCCGTGCTCGACCGAGAACATGTGCATCGAGCCGCCCTTGCCCCGGGAGATGCCGGCGGCGCGGCCGGTCAGCTCGGCCATGATAAGCTTGGGATCGATGCCGTACGCCAGCATGTGGCCGTGGTCGCGATAGCCGGTGATGACGCTGTCCTTGCCGACCGTCATGGCCGACTGCAGCCCGACCGCGACCGCTTCCTGGCCGATGTAGAGGTGGCAGAAGCCGCCGATCAGCCCCAGCCCGTACAATTGCCCCGCCCGCTCCTCGAACCGGCGGATGAGCAGCATCTGCTTGTACAGCGCGAGGAGCTCATCCTTCGACGCCTTGTAGCGCTTTGGCTCGGGCGGGCGCTCCCGATTGCTTGGCACAGGCGATTCGGACTTCGCGGCTTTGGGTTTTGCGGGACGCGCCAAGGCGTGGCCTTTCATGGGGCAATGAAGCGGCTGGCTCTATAGGAAAAGCGCGGGCCAACTGGCAACCGCGCCTTAATCGAGCGGGATGATCACTTCGTCGGGGCGAACCAGGCCGAGATCGCGGCGGACCAGTTCGTCGGCCATGTCGGGATCGGCCTTGCGCGGGTCGAGCAGCGTGGAGCGGTGACGCAGCTGAGCGCGGTCTTGCTCGAGCTGCGACAGCTCAACCATGCGCGCGTTCAAATTGCGATGATAGCCGCCCCAGGCGAGCAGGCCGTTCGGGCCCGCGACCGCATAGCCGGCGAAATTGCCGACCACGATCAGCGCCAGCGCGGGCATCGCCGCGCGCCGGATCAGTCCCAGATTGTGCTTCGTTCCGCGCATGACCCAATCAAAGAATCACGATGACGTCATGAAGGCAAGCGAAAAGCGCCGAATCGCAACGAATTCGGACCAGAATCTACGGATCAGCGTGCGACGTAGGCCTTGATCGCGTCCCGCCCGGCGTAGCGCGCGGTGTCGCCGAGCTGTTCCTCGATCCGCAGCAGTTGGTTATATTTGGCGGTGCGGTCGGAGCGCGCCAGACTGCCGGTCTTGATCTGCCCGCAATTAAGCGCGACGGCGAGGTCAGCGATGGTCGCATCCTCGGTCTCACCTGAACGGTGCGACATGATTGCGGTGTAGCCCGAGCTTTGCGCCAGCCGGACGGCGGCGATGGTCTCGGTCAGCGTCCCGATCTGGTTGACCTTGATCAGGATCGAATTGGCGATGCCGTCGGCGATGCCTTTGGCGAGACGTGTCTCGTTGGTCACGAACAGATCGTCGCCGACCAGCTGGACCTTGTTCCCAAGCCGCTCGGTCAGCAGCTTCCACCCCACCATGTCGTCTTCGGCCATCCCGTCCTCGATCGACGCGATCGGATAGTCCGCGGCGAGCTCGGCCAGGGCCTCGACCATCGCGTCGGGCGTATAGGTTTTTCCTTCACCCGCCATGACATAGGCGCCGTCCTTATAATATTCGGAAGCGGCGCAATCGAGCGCGAGCACGACGTCCTTGCCGGCATCATAGCCGGCGCTCGCTACCGCTTTGAGGATGAAGTCCAGCGCCTCGCTGGCCGATGCGATGTTCGGCGCGAAACCGCCTTCGTCGCCGACCGCGGTCGACAGGCCGGCTGCATGCAGCGCGCTTTTGAGCGCGTGGAAAATCTCGACTCCGCAGCGCAAGGCTTCGGAGAAAGTCGGAGCGCCGACCGGCACGACCATAAACTCCTGGAAGTCGATGCCATTGTCGGCATGCGCCCCGCCGTTCAAAATGTTCATCATCGGCACCGGCAGCAAATTGGCGTCCGGCCCGCCGACGTAGCGGTACAACGGTAGGCCCGCCGCATTCGCCGCCGCTTTGGCCGTCGCCAGGCTGACGCCGAGGATCGCATTGGCGCCGAGCCGCCCCTTATTGTCGGTGCCGTCGAGCGCGATCAGTGCGGCATCCACGCCCGCCTGGTCCTCGGCTTCGCGCCCAACCATCGCTTCGGCGATCTCGCCATTGACGTTGCGCACCGCCTGCTCGACGCCCTTGCCGTCCCAGCGGACCGCGTCACCGTCGCGCAACTCGACCGCTTCATGCTTGCCGGTCGACGCGCCCGAGGGAACCGCGGCGCGGCCCATACTGCCGTCGGCCAGCGTGACATCGACTTCGACCGTCGGATTGCCGCGGCTGTCGAGGATCTGGCGGCCGTGGACGTGAACGATAGACGTCATGGAAATCCTTTGTTGGGAAACATAATGAAAATGGCGCGGGTCGCACTTATATGGCTCGGGTCAGGCCGTGCAACATTCGCTTCCGTTGGCCGGAACGAAGCCGCTGCGGCCCGGGTTGAAGGTGCAAAGGAGTAACGAGCATGCAGGACGACAATAGCGAGCTTCCCGAAGGCACCGACCACATCATCGCTGGCGCTTCGGCAACAGGTCGCGGCAACGAGAACACCGACGTATTGGTCGCCGACCTCGGCCAGACCTCGACCCGGGGTGGCCGCGACGCCATCCTCGACACAATCCGCAGCGGCCGTGAAAAACTGTCGAGCCAGGCGGCCGACAAGACACGCGGCCTGGTCAGCCAGGGCCTCGAGAAATCGGCGGAAGCGCTGGCCAACGTCGGCAAACTGGTCGGCGACACCGCCGACGGCCTCGATGAGCGCCTCGGAGAGGAATATGGCGCCTACGCCCGCCGCGCCGCGACCGCCATCGACGACGTCGCCAACAGCCTCGCCACCAAGGACGCCGACGAATTGATCGACGACACCCGCGAGTTCATCCGCCAGAGCCCGGGTGTGGCGCTGGCCGGCGCGGCGATCATCGGCTTCGCTCTGGCCCGACTGATCAAGACCGGCCTCGCCAAGGATGACGGCGACGACGGCGGCAAAGGCTCGCGCCGCAAGCGCAAGGCATAATGCTCAAGCCCGCCGATCCACCGCCGCCCGGGCCAAACGGGGAGCGCCCGAACGGGGAGCGCCCGATCGGCGAGCTCGTCCACCAATTGGTTGAGGACGGCAAGGCCTATGCCGAGGCCGAGATTGGCGTCGCCAAGGCCATCGCGTCGGCCAAGGTCGAGAGCCTCAAGGTCCCGGCGATCCTGCTCGGCGCTGCTTTTCTCCTCGCCCAGGCGGCCGCGACCGCGCTGGCGGTGGCGCTGCTTCTCGCACTGCTGCCGCTGATCGGCCCGTTGCTGGCGGGGATCGCGGCGTTCGCCATCTTCGCCGGGATCGCGGCCGGGCTCGGCTGGCAGGCGATGCAGATGATCAGGCGCGTGCCGTGACCGGGGACTCGTCCGAGGTCGCGGCGGCGCGGATCAAGGCCGAACGGGCGCGAGCGCAAATGCTTATGACCGCGCGCGCGCTCCAGGAAGAATTGGAGGACATGTTCAGCCCGCAGACCTGGGCCCGCGATATCTGGGAGGGCGCCAAGGAAAAAGGCGCCGACCTCGCCGAGGAAGCGGTCGATGCGGTGCGAAGCCGTCCGGCAATCGCCAGCGGCGTGGTCGCCGCGCTGGCGCTGTTTTTCGCCCGCGAGCCGCTGATCGACATGGCCGGCAAGCTCGCCAAGGGCGTGCAGTCCAAGCGCAAGGCCCGCCCCGTCAAAGCGAAAAAGACTCAAGCCCGCCCGCGTAAACCCCGACACAAAGCCACGGAGACGATTGCATGACCGACACCCCCGAACAGGACCGCGACATCCGCAGCCGCGCGATTGAGGCTTATGACGACGCCCGCGACACCGTCGCCGGCGCTGGCGCCCGCGCTTCGGACGGGATCGGCGAAGCGCCGCTGATTGCGCTCGCCGCGGGCGTGGCGGCCGGCGCTTTACTCGCCGCGCTCCTGCCCCGCAGCAAGGCCGAAACGCGGCTCCTGCGCCCGGCCACCGATCGCCTGACCGGAACCGCCAAGGCGGCGGCGGCGGCGGCCAAGGAAGCGGGCACCTCGCGCCTCGCCGAATTGGGCCTGACCCGCGAAAAAGGTGCCGCAACGCTCCGCTCGATCTTCGACGGCGCCGGCGACGCCGCCCGCAAGTCGGCCGATGCAGCCTTGAGCGCGGCCCGGGACCACGAATGAGCAAGCTCCATCTGGTGTTCGGCGGCAAGGTCAAGGACCCGCGCGGGCTCGAATTCGTCAACCTGGACACAATCGACCTGGTCGGGCTGTTCGACAATTATGCCGAGGCCGAGGAGGCGTGGCGCGGCAAGGCCCAGCGCACGGTCGACGACGCCGAGATGAAATATGTCGTGGTCCACCTCCACCGCCTGCTCGAGCCCGACACCGAAGCCAGCGCTGATCCCAGCCCGGCGGCCTCGAACGCTTAGCGCCATCCTCGCCGCTGCTCGGTGGTATTCCGCCGATTGCCGAAAATTGCCATGAAGCGCGCACTCATCGCCGCAACCGTCTATTTTATCACGCTTTTCTTGCTTGGTTTCGTCCTTGGAACGATCCGGACACTGTTCGTCGCGCCGCGTATCGGACTATTGGCCGCAACCGTTGCCGAGGTCCCGGTCATGCTCGCCGCCGGACTGTTCGCCAGCCGTTGGGCGGTCCACCGCTGGCATGTGCCCGGCGAAACCCGGGTCCGCCTCGCCATGACCTTGTGGTTCCTGGCGCTGCTGATGATATTCGAAGCCCTGCTTGGCTTGGCCCTGTTTGGGCGCACGCTGGCCGAGCAAGTTGCGACATTCGCTACCCCGGCAGGCTCGCTCGGGCTTGCCGCGCAAATCATCGCCGCGTCGATGCCATTATGGATCGCCCGCGACTGAGCTTCACGCGTTGCGATAGCGCCACAACAGCAATGGACGCTGCAGCAGCAGTCCGGCGAGGAAGCCGCCGACATGGGCGGGGGTGGCGAGCAATAACCCCTGCCCGCCGGCCAGCCAGCCGATCATCAGCTGCAGCACGACCCACGCGGCGAGCAGCCACGCGGCGTTGAGCAGCCGGTTGAGCCTTGGCGATTTGGTTACCCTTTTGGCCTCGCCGAAGCTCAAAGCAAAGGCGCCGATGACCGCGCTGATCGCGCCGCTGGCGCCGATCACCGGGACGATCGAGGCCGGATCGGCCAGCCATTGCGCGGCCGCGGCGGCGTAGGCTCCAACGCCGTAGAGCAGCAGCAAGGCGCCGCGCCCGAGCACGCGCTCGACCGCATTGCCGCACCATACCAGCATCAACAGATTGAAGAGCAAATGGAGAAACCCGCCGTGGACCAGGGTCGCGCTCAACGGTGTCAGCGCCGCGGGCACCGCCCCTGACAGCGCGACGAGACCGCTCAACCGCGCCGGGATGAAGCCCATGGTCGCCGCCGCGCCATTGGTCGCGCCGATCGCCACCGTAATCAACCACGCGCACGCGGTCAGCGCGGCGATGACGATCGTCGCCGTGCGCGGGATCGGCATGCCCTGCGACCCCTGGATCAGATGAATTCGATCGCCTTGATCTTGTAATAGCGCTCGCCCGACGGGGTCGTCACTTCGACCTCCTCGCCCACGGTGCGGCCGATCAGCGCCCGCCCGAGCGGCGAATTATAGCTGATCCGTCCGACCCTGGCGTCGGCTTCGGTCTGGCCGACCAATTGGTAGCGGATCTTCTTCTTTTCCTCGTCGGTCAGGGTCACCGTGGCGCCGAACACGACCTTGTCGCCCGACAAGGTGGTCGGGTCGATGATCATCGCCCGGCTCAGCCGGTCCTCCAGGTCGGCGATAGTCGCCTCGACCTGGCCCTGGCGCTCCTTGGCGGCATGATATTCGGCGTTCTCGGACAGGTCGCCATGCGCCCTCGCCACTTCGATCGCTTCGATGATCGCCGGCCGCTCGAACATCTTGAGATGCCGAACTTCGTCGTCGATCTTGCGGTGGCCCTCGGCCAGCATTGGCACTTTGTCGGCGCTTGCCATTGAAAAATGCCTCTCTCTACTTTCTGAAAGCCCGGCTCCTGCGCGGCCACACCGGCCCGCGCTCGATGAGCGAATTTTCAGCTGAATGTCAGTTTACGGAAGCGGAATAATAGGACTGAAGCGAGGCAACTTCAAGCGCATGGCCGCGCAGCGCCTCGATTGACCGGGCGGCGGCCAGGCTCGCGGCCGCGGTCGTGAAATACGGAACCTTCCTGGCCAGCGCTGTGGCGCGGATCGAGTGGCTGTCCTTCATCGACTGCCAGCCCTCGGTGGTGTTGAATACCAGGTCGACGTCGCCATCGAGCAGCC
>JBDSNQ010000157.1:0-6250 GCA_039915275.1 Sphingomicrobium sp. | reverse complement strand
TCTGCTTGACCGGCCACAGCAGCCGCCGCGCCTTGTCGAGATTGCCGTTGTCGGGCCAGCTGTTGAGCGGGGCGAAGCGCTGCTGCCCGCTGTTGGCGCCGCCGCGGCCGTCGGCGGTGCGATAGGTGCCCGCGGCGTGCCACGCCATGCGAATGAAGAACGGCCCGTAATGTCCGTAATCGGCCGGCCACCACGGCTTGCTGTCGGTCATCAGCGCGGTGAGGTCGGACTTCAGCGATTGATAATCGAGCGCCTTGAACGCCGTGGAATAATCGAAGTCCGCGCCCATCGGGTCGGGCGAACCGCCGCCCTGGGACAAGATGTCGAGCGGCAGCGAATCCGGCCACCAATCGTGATTGGTCCGCCCGAGGAGCGACCTTGCCGTGCCGGAGCCCTTCATCGGGCAATCGCCAGTCTTCGCGTCCATCGTGTCGCACTCCTCGGTTTTGGGTTGGTCGCTCGCTAGGCCGGGCCATGCAGCGACGGAAACGATTAAACTTGGTCAGAGCGAACGGTAAATTCGATTAGTCCATGTGGCGGATGCCGGTCCTGAGATAATCATAGCCAGTCACCAGGGTCAGCGCCGCGGCTGCCCACAAGCTGGCCAGCCCGACATTGTGGACCCACAGCTGCGCGGGAACCGAACCGCCGAGGATCAGCGCGCCCAGCGCCACCAGTTGCAGCGTCGTCTTCCACTTGGCGAGCGCGCTGACCGGCATCGACACGCGCGATTCGGCGAGAAATTCGCGCAGCCCCGAAACGATGATCTCGCGCAAGAGGATGATCAGCGCCGGGATGATGTGCAGCCCGTGGATGACTGGCTCGCCGCTCATCTTGCGCGACGACACCAGCATCATGATCACGGCCGCGACCATGATCTTGTCGGCGATCGGGTCGAGGAACTGGCCGAGCTTCGAAATCTGCCCCTGGGCGCGCGCCAGATAGCCGTCGAAATAATCGGTGATTCCGACCACGCAATAGAGCACGAAGATGATCGCATAATCGAGCGGCGCCGGCCGCCACAGCAGGAACACCAGGATCGGCACCGCGAAGATCCGCGAAAGAGTCAGCAGGTTGGGCAGCGACAGCATCGTTGAGCAACGCCGTTATAGCGTTTGGTGCTCTGCGCAAAGCTGTCTATGCCGTGCCCAGCTTATGCAAGCCGGCGCCACACCGTTGTGATCCAGAATGTCGGCCATTTGCTGCGCACGCGGCGCTTCTTGCCGATTTTCGTCACGCAATTGCTCGGCGCGTTTAACGACAATCTGTTCAAGTCGGCGATGGTCATTCTCGCCACTTATGCGATCTTCAACGACGCGACCAAGGAGGCGACTTTCAACGGCGTCGCCGGCGCTTTGTTCATCCTGCCCTTCTTCCTGTTCTCGGCGCTGTCGGGCCAGCTCGCCGATGCCAATGACAAGGCGAGGATCATCCGCATCGTCAAGACCGCGGAAATCCTGATCATGATCGTCGGCGCGGCGGGGCTGCTGCTGCACAATATCCCGCTGCTGCTCGCCGCTTTGTTCGCGATGGGTGTCCACTCGACCTTCTTCGGGCCAATCAAATACGCCATCCTGCCGCAGCATCTCGAGCGTGACGAAGTCCTCGGCGGCACCGGCCTGGTTGAAGCCGGCACCTACATCGCGATTCTCGGCGGGACGATCCTTGGCGGCCTGCTGGTGCTGCAACGGGCTGACGGCACCTACCATGCCGAATGGGCGGCGCTCGCCGTGCTGCTGGTCGCCCTCATTGGCCGCGTCGCCGGTTCGTTCGTGCCGCCGGCGCCACCGTCGTGCGATCCCGAGATTCCCGGCTTTCCCAAACGCGGCATGGACTGGCACATCATCCGCGCGTCGATCACTTTGGTCAGCGCCACCTTGCATGTGCGCCGGCTGTACCTCGCGATTCTGGCCATCAGTTTCTTCTGGGCGATGGGCGCCGTGCTGGCCGCCCAATTCCCGCCGTTGGTCAAGAACAGCTTGGGCTCGGACCAGACCGTGGCGACGCTGTTTCTCGGCACCTTTTCGGTCGGCATCGCGATCGGCTCGGTGGCCGTCAACCGGCTGCTGCAGGGCCAGGTCTCGGCCAGATACTCTCCCGCTTCGGCATTGGCGATGGGCGTGTTCGTGGTCGACCTTTACCGCCGCGTGCACAGCTGGCCGCTGGCGACCGGCGAGCTCCATGATATCTGGGCCTTCCTCGCCCTTCCCAACAGCTGGATGATCGTCCTCGACCTGCTCGGCGTGGCCATCGCCGGGGGCATGTTCGTGGTGCCGCTCTACGCCTTTTTGACGACCACCGTGCCCAAGTCGGAAACGGCGCGGACCATCGCCGCCAACAACATCGTCAATTCAGGCCTGATGGTCATCGCGACCCTGATCCTGACGCTGGCCGTGCAATTGGGCGTTACCGTCGGCGACAGCCTGCTGATCGTCGCCGTCGGCAGCATCTTCGCCGCCTGGCTCGGCTGGAAGCTCCATCTGGCCTGCGACTGAAGCAAGCACGTCCGCAACGCGCGTATTGAGCGATCCCAAATTCGCGCTCATCGCAATGCCCGCGTTCGACACGTTGCGGACATTGGACTGATCTCATCCGGCAGCGGGCCTGGAAATTGCAATTTCCCAATGTTGGAACAGCCAAGTGAGCCTCGGGTTCTGTCAACGCTGGCACTTTGCCGCAAATGGGAGAGAAAATGACCCACGCCGGTCACCGTCTGCTCAATAAGGTCCCACTCATCACCTTCGCTTTCTGGGTGATCAAGGTCCTTGCTACCACCGTCGGCGAGACCGGCGCCGACTTCCTCAATTTCAACCTCGGCTTCGGTCTGACAATGACTTCGCTGCTCGCCGCATTGATTCTTGCCGGCTTCCTCTGGCTGCAATTGCGCAAGGACCGTTACGTGCCATGGACCTACTGGGTTTGCGTTGTTTTCTTGAGCATAGTCGGCACCCTTATCACCGACAATCTTAGCGATAGTCTTGGGGTCAGCCTGTACGTCACGACCGCCGTCTTCGCGGCGGCACTCGCGGCGACTTTCTTGCTCTGGCACCGCGCCGAGCACACCCTATCGATCCACGCCATCACCACCCCGGCGCGCGAGCGTTATTACTGGCTCGCAATCCTGTTCACCTTCGCGCTCGGCACCGCGGCGGGCGATCTTGTCGGCGAGCAAATGGGGCTCGGCTATGCGCTATCGGGCGCGATCTTCGGCGGGGTGATCGTGCTGATCACGATTGGCTATTACTGCAAGCTGATCGGCGCCGTGTTGGCCTTTTGGAGCGCCTACGTCCTGACTCGCCCGCTTGGTGCGTCGATGGGCGATTACCTCACCCAGGCGCCCAAGGACGGGGGGCTCGGCCTGTCAACCATGACCGTAAGCGCTGTGTTCCTGGTGATAATCGTCGTGTTGGTTGCTTATCTGACCGTCAGCAAGATCGATGCGATTGAAACCAACGCCTGACCCCGAAGCTAGCCGGTGCCGGTGCGGCGCCTACTTCAATTCCAGCACCACCAGCCCGGACACCGGGTCGGTGACCCCGAGATCGCCGCCGAGGTCTTCGAGCGTGTCGCGGAAGGTGTCCAGCGTCGCCAGCATGTGCGGCCGCGCTGCGGCAATGCTCTCCATATCATCCCACTCGCCGACGATGCAGTAAGCGTGTTCGCCGGTCTGGATGAGGTTGGCGCTTCTCATCCCCGGCCAATTGCGCTCGACATTGCGGTGGGCGGCGATGAATTCCTCGTCGCGTTCGGGCTTCACCTTGAAGCGCACGGTGTTGAATGCGGTCATGGCATTTCTCCCGCGTCTGAAAGACGGCGGAAGCGCTCTTAGCCGATCAGGATCGAGACGAACAGGAAGCCGGCGGCAAAGGTGAGCGCGAACAGCCGCAGGTCTTCGCCGAGGCTGTTCGTGCGCGTTGGGGCAAAGTCGGGGCACGCGATCACGGCCCTGCCGAAGCGGCGCGGGTCGAGTGCATAGGATGGGCGAACGACGGCCATGCACAAACCTTAACGCGGTTTTTACCATGCCGACAACCATCGGTTTGGGCAGCTGGTGCCGAGCGGTCCCGTGATGGGACAGCGGCCTTCATCCGTCACTATTAGGGTGTCAGGCGCCCGCGATCTTGCGCGGGGCTTCAAGGTCCGGCTGATCGTCCACTTCCGGCTGGGCGCGTCGGTCGAGCAATTGCGAGGCCTGCTCGCCGGTCATCGGCTTGCCGAAATACCAGCCCTGGCCGACCATGCAGTTCAGCGACAGAACGGCGGCGTGCGCGGCCTCGGTTTCGATCCCTTCGACATAGACCGGCACGTCGAGCGCCCCGGCGAGCGTCGTCACCGCGCGGATGATGGCGCTGCTTTCCTTGTTGGCGTGGATGTTGGCGACAAAGCTGCGGTCGATCTTGATCACGTCGAACGGCAATGAGCGCAAGTGCGACAGCGACGAAAAACCGGTGCCAAAATCGTCGAGCGCGAGGCGGATGCCCTGGTTCTTCAAGCTGGTGACGATCGAGCGCGCGAGGTCAATGTCGGCGAACAGCGAGCTTTCGGTGATTTCGACCACCAGCCGCTCGGCGGGGAAGCCGATCTCGGTCAGCAACCGGACGATGCGCTGGGCGAGCCAGGCGTCGGTCAGCTGGACCGGCGAGATGTTGACCGAAATCTTGATGGCCGGGTCCCAGTCGACCGCCTGGGCCAGCGCGCTGGCGATCACTTTCTCGGACAAGCGGCCGATCAGCCCGATCTCCTCCGCCACCGGGATGAAGGTATCGGGCAGGATGATCCCGCTCAGCGGGTGGACCCACCGCGCCAGCACTTCGAAGCCGACGATCTCGCCCGTCTCGAGGTCGATCTGGGGCTCGAAAAATGGCACGAACTGGTCATGGTCGAGACCATAGCGAATGCCCTGCTCGATCTCGCTCTGGGCGATCAGCTCGCGTTCCATGCCGGCGTCGAACCATATCGGGCGGGCGGTGCGGCCGCTCTTGGCATGCTCCATGGCGATGTCGGCGCGGCGCAACAGGTCCGGGATGCGGACTTCGGCCGCCGGGGCGGTGGCGATGCCGGCGAACGCCCCGACCTGGATTACCCGATCGTCGATCGCGAAAGCGGCGGTGATCGCATGCAGCACGCGTTCGGCGTCTCGCTCCGGTTCATCGTTTTGACCGGGATCGATCGCCAGCGCGACCGCGAACTCGTCGCCGCTCAGTCGGGCGATCTCGGCCTCGGGGTCGAGCGCCTCGGTCATCGCCGCGGCGATCGCACGCAGCAACGCGTCGCCGACCTCATAGCCGTGGCGATCGTTGACCGCCTTGAAGCGGTTGATCTGGACCGAGACGATCGCCAGCTGCTGACCGCGTTCACAAGCGCGGCCGCACAGCGCCTGGGCGCGGTCGGCAAAGCCCTTGCGGTTGAGCAGCCCGGTATGGGCGTCGGTCGACGCCAGCACCGCCGCCCGCCGCTCGCCATCGGCGCGCAGCTCGGCTTCGTGCTGCAAATCGACATATTGCCGCCAGCCGAACAGGATCAGCGCGACGTTGAGGGTCAGCGCAATGCTCGCAATCCGTGCCTCGCGCCCAAGATCCGCGCCGGCCGACCGCAATTGGCCAAAGAAAGTGGTGCCGTTCCAGATCAGCAGTACGACCGCGCCGATCAGGATGGCGAGCGTCAGCGCGTGACGCCGCATCTTGTACTGGGGCTCCGGCCTTGCGGCCGCGATACCCGAAAGATCAGCCGGTACACTCACCACACCGGGTTAACCCGATGAAGCTTAACATTTTATCTGCGCAGCGGAGAGATTTGGTGCGGACGGCGGGACTTGAACCCGCACGCCCTGTTTGGGGCAGAAGATTTTAAGTCTCCAGCGTCTACCATTCCGCCACGTCCGCACTGCGACCATGCGCTGCTCGGCGTGAACTTCAAAATCAAGCGGAGAAGCGCGGCAAGCGCCCCGATTATTCGGCGGTGACTTCGCTGAGGTTCAGCCGCTCGCGCATTTCCTTGCCCGGTTTGAAGTAGGGCACGCGCTTGGCGTCGACATCGACCGCCTCGCCGGTGCGCGGATTGCGACCGACGCGGGCGTCGCGCTGGCGGGTCGAGAAGGCGCCGAAGCCGCGCAGTTCGACGCGACCGCCGCCGGCCAGCTGATCGGTGATCGAATCGAAGATCGCGCCGACGACGCTTTCGACTTCGCGCTGCGTCAGGCCCGGAAAGTCGCCGCACAGCTTCTGCACGAGTTCAGAACGGATCATGGTTT
>JBDSNQ010000116.1:0-9162 GCA_039915275.1 Sphingomicrobium sp. | reverse complement strand
CGCAGCAGCAGCGCGGTCCCGACATTGTAGGGCAGGTTGGCGACTACATGCGCTCCATCCCCGAGCTCGGCGCGCTCGTCGATGCGCAGGGCATTGCCCTCGATCACCTTCAGCCGCCCGGGAAATTCCAGCTCGAGCTCGGCCAGCGCCGGACGGCAGCGGCGGTCCTGCTCGACCGCGACCACTTGTCCACCGGCATCGAGCAGCGCGCGGGTCAGTCCGCCCGGCCAGGGTCCGACTTCATAGACCGTCTCACCGGCCAGCGGCCCGGGCACGGCGGCGATGCGGGCCAGCAATTGCCGGTCGAGGATGAAATTCTGCCCGAGCGTTTTGCGGGCCTGGAGACCGTGCCGCGCGATCACCGCGCGCAGCGGCTCGTGCCCTTCTGTCATGCAAGGTTCGTCATACGGGCGAGCGGTGGACCCCGCATTCGGCGGCGAGGCGGATCGCCGCGGCCATCGCCCGCGGGTCGGCAAGGTCCTGCCCGGCGATGTCGAACGCGGTGCCATGATCGGGAGCGGTGCGGATGATCGGCAAGCCCAGTGTGAGGTTGACGCCGTCCTCGAAATGGAGCGCTTTCAACGGGATCAGGGCCTGGTCGTGGTACATGCACAACGCCGCGTCATATTTCGCCCGGGCGCTGGCGTGGAACATGGTGTCGGCCGGGTGGGGGCCGGTCACGCGCCAGCCTTCCGCGACCAGCGCCGCCACCGCGGGCTCGATGATCTCGATTTCCTCGCGGCCGAGGGTCCCGCCTTCGCCGGCGTGGGGGTTGAGCGAGGCCACCGCCAGTCGCGGATCTTCGATCCCGAAGTTGCGCTGCAGCCCGCGCAGCGCCGCCCGCGCGCGTGATTCGATCAGCGCGGTCGACAATGCGCCCGCGACCAGCGCGAACGGCAGATGGGTGGTGACTGGCACCGTGCGCAGCGTCGGGCCGCACAGCATCATCGCGACATTGGTGGCGGCGACGCCGCAGCGCTCGGCGACAAACTCGGTCTGGCCGGGGTGGGAGAAACCGATCGCGTAGAGCTGCTCCTTGGAGACGGGTCCAGTGACGACGCCGGCGGCCGAGCCCGAGCGGGCGAGGCCGACCGCGATCTCGAGCGAATCGAGCGAGCAGTGCGCGCCGGCAACGCTCGGATGTCCCGGGATATCGGCTTGAGCGGCGGCCAGCTGGATGAGTGGCAAGCCGACGTCGAACGCCGAATCGGCGTCTTCCAACCCTTCGATGAACTCGATTGGGCCGTCCCAAACCGCACCGATCGCCCGCGGATCGCCAATGGCGACGAACGGCGGCAGTTCGAAGAGGGCGCGGTTGTCCCAGCATTTGGCGATGACTTCAGCGCCGATGCCGGCCGGATCGCCGAGCGACACCGCCAATGGTGCTAGAGGCATGCTCGTCATCGAGCGGGCCTTATCTGAATTCGATCACCGCATCACGCCGAAGATCGCGCAGGTAGCGCCGGGCGCGAAGGTTGACGCGTTCCTCGTTGAGCTGGGCGTAGACCTCGTCGTGCGACGGCGCGGCGGCCGTGTCCTCGTCGCGGCCGCAAATCACCAGAATGCGCACGCCTTCGTCGATCGCACCGAACGGCTGGGTTGCCTGGCCGACCTGCATCGGCAGCATCATCCGCTGCAGCGCGGCGGGCAGGTCGCGAATCTTGGCCTGATCGCTCTGCACTATCTCGCCCTTGAAATCGGCGGCAATCTTGTCGGCGCCACCGCAGCCACCAATGGTCCGCGCGGCCTCGGCGAAGCGGGCGACAATCGGTTCCGCCTGGGCCCGGCTGGTGCCCTTCGGGAAGTTAACCGACACTTGCTTGAGGCTGAGGACCGCGTCGCGCGGGTCGGCGGTCAGGACCTTGCGCGTGTCCTGGACGGCAACGATCGAGAGACCGCCCTGCACAGGGATCGGGTTGCTGACTTGTCCCGGGCCCATCTGGCGCATGACCGCCGCGATCGGTTCGGGCAATTGCTCCGGACGAACCCAGCCGAGATCACCGCCGACCGCCGCGGTCGATGCCTCCGAATATTGGCGAGCATAGCCAGCGAACGATGCGCCCGCGCGGAGCTGCTCAAGGATCTTGTTGGCATTGGCCATGACCTGCGTTTCATTGCCGGTATTGGCGGACAGGAAGATCTCGCCGACGCGGAATTCCTCGGTGCCCTTGGAGGCGTTCATGCGGTCGAGGACGGCCTTGACCTCATCCTCGCCGACGCTGACCGAGCTTTCGATCTTGGCCCGCTGGAGCCGGGTCCAGGCGAGCTCGCCTTCGATTTGGCGGCGCATCGAGTTGATCGACGATCCGTTGGCGTCAAGCAGCGCGGAAAGCTCCTCGACCGTTTGCTTGTTATTCTTGGCAACGCGCAGCAGCGTGCGGTCGATGTCCGACGGCTTGACCGTGATCTTCTCGGCCGCGGCGGCCTGGATTTGCAGTGTTTCGTCGATCAGGTTGCGCAGCACTTGCTGGCGCAGGCGCTCGACCTCATCGGCCGGCAGCCGACCGCCGTTGGAGATGACCAGCAGCGCGAGGCGCTGATCGGTGTCGGTCTGGGTGATGATATCGCCGTTGATGATCGCGGTTGCCTTGACCACGGACGGCATGCTCGAGCCGAACAATTGCGGATTTTCCGGCAATTTCAGTGCGGTTGTGCTGTTCGGCGTGGCCGCTGGCGGAGGGGCGGGCGCGACCTGCGCGAATGCCGTGCCGGCAACCGCCAGGATAATGGCCGCCGCGCCACATCGCGCACGCGTCGAAATGAGTTCAGAACCTGCTGTCACGTCGTCGAATCCCTTGCAAAAACAACCTTGAAATCGATTGCCGTTTATCCAGGCCCGCTGAACGCAGGCTTAGCGGCGTCCATTCCTGCCCTAACGGCCGAGCCCTTTTAGTGCCATTCGGAGCGAGAAAGTGCTCCCCTTGCGGAAGTCCCCGATGCGCTCATAGTCGCGGCGCCAGGATAGGCCAAGCTCCAGGCACTCATCTTCGTAGGCAATGCCCAGCCGCTGGCGACCCGGCTGGAATCCGTCGGCCAGCGACAGGGGGTCTTCGGCGCTGTCGGTGAGGTCGAGAACGGTCGCTCCGAACACCGACCAGTAGCGCGCGAACTTCCACCGCCCGGCGACCCGCAGCTCCTCCTTGTCGCGCAG
The DNA here is from genome assembly GCA_039915275.1 of Sphingomicrobium sp. Lineage (GTDB taxonomy): Bacteria > Pseudomonadota > Alphaproteobacteria > Sphingomonadales > Sphingomonadaceae > Sphingomicrobium. The sequence continues at coordinate 6,011 of JBDSNQ010000116.1, read as the reverse complement.
ATCTTCGACCGCGGCGCTGATGTCGCGATTGAGCCGGAGATAGCCGATCTGGATGTAGGTCTGGTCGGTGCCGACGGTCAGGTCGACCTCATTGCGGCGGAATGCGAGATCGTTTTTGTCGATCCGGAAGCGGTGCGTGATGTCGATCAGCCGGCCGTAGCGGATTCGCGTGCGGCCGACGAAATCAGAAAAGCGGTCGGACAGGCCGGTGCCCTCGGGGAAGATGCCAGCGCGGCGAACGATCCGATAGCTTTGCCCGATGGTCGTGCTGATCGACAAATTGGGCCGGTCGACCGACCAATCGACGCCATAAGTGATGCGCGACGCGTCTTCCCACCGGTCATAGCCGGGGAAGCGGTTGAGCGCGAACAGATTGCTGTCCTCGAGGTCGACCGCGCGCGCGTCCTCGTTGGGAATGGTCAAGTTGGGCGTTGGCGGGGTCAGCACCAATTGCACTCTCGGCACCAGGCGCTGGAAGCCGCCGAACGCAGGCCCGACGAACGGCCATTGGATGTCGGCAGCGAGGGCGGCGATTCCCCGGGTATGCCAGCCGTCGGTGCCGCGGTAGATCGGCACCGCGTTGGTGGCCGAATCATCGGTATGATAGAGATCGCCGCGGGCATAAGCGGTCAGCAGCAGCTGTTGGCCCATGGTCGTCAGTCGCCGCACGTCCCAGCGCGCGCCGACAAACGCGCGCTGCGTGTCCTGGCCATCGATGCGGAGGATGGCGAGGCTGTTGGCCTGCAACTCGACGGTGCCGCCGACCACTGGTCCATCGAGGCGGAAACGGGCGTCGATCGCCGGCAGCGCGATCGGAATCTTCCGCTGCTCATCGTCGACGCGCAGGCCCTGGAAGGCCCAGGCTGCGATCGAGATGTAGGACGTCGGACTGATCCGTTCGGCGTTGACGAAGCTGCGCAGCCGATCGTCGCGGTTAATATCGTAGCGCTGGGTAACGGTCTTGTCGGTGGCGATCTGGAACGCGCTGGTCAGGCTCCACAGCGGATCGAACTGGGCTTTGCCATTGCCTTCGAAATAAGCGCGAAAGCCGTCGCGCGTGTCGGGCGTGGGATCATTGGGATCCGGATCGTCGATCCGGCCATAGGTCCCGAATGCTCCGATCTGGAACGCGCCGATGCTGTTGAGGTGGCGGTATTTGGCTTCGAACGCGGGCCATGTCCCAGTGTACAAACGCGGGGTCAGGGTGAGATCGCGATTGGCGGAAAACCGGTGATAATACGGCATTCCGACCTCGAACCCGTTTCGCGACGAGTAACTGATCTCGGGTACCAGCCAGCCGCTGACCCCGCCGCTTCCGGACGCGGTGCCGACGCTGAATATCGGCAGCAACGGCAGGGTGACACCGAACAGCCGCAGCCGGCCGCCCTGGAATCTGACCTTGTTGCGGGTCGGGTCATAGACCACGCGGGCGGCGGTGATCGACCAGCTCGGATTGCGCGGGCAGCCGCTTGGCTTGGTCACCGGGCACGGCGAGTAGATGGCATTGTCGAGCGTGGTGATGTCGCCGCTGCGGGTGCCGCGGGCGGCGGCAATCCGGCCGCCGCTCTCGAGCACGATCAGCAGATTTTCGATGGTTCCGTCGCGCAACGTATCGGCCAGAACCACGCTGTCGCCGACCAATTTGTCGCCCTGCGGATTGACCACCACGACATTGCCGGCCGCGCGCACTTCGCCCGATTTGCGGTTCCAAATGACCTGGTCGGCGGCGAGGTAATTGCCATCGCGCGCCATGCGCACCGCGCCGGTCGCGGTGACCAGTTCATTGTCGCTGTCATAGCTGACCTGGTCGGCGCTGAAATTGACCGACGGTTCGGAATCCGCCGCTTCGGCACCGGCTTCAGGCCCGACCGGTTGGGGTGCGGCCGGCTGAGCAAGCGCGTTCGCTGGCGCTCCGAGCAGCATCGGCCCAAGCAGCATTGGCAGCGCCGACCACCAGACCAATCCCTTACGCAAACCTCTTGCCCCGTCTACCTGGCCCTGCCGAGACTTCGCCTATCGCACCTCGGGCGGCACGCGACAATCCGACTTAGACCCAGCCGGGACCTCGTTTCGTCCACTTTGCCTTTTCGCCACGCGCGTCCTAAAGGGCCGCCAACCCTTCGCTTCCGTTCAAGAATCGCCCCAACATGCAAGTCACTTTCGCCGATCGTCTCCCTGACGGAGATTATGCTTTGGTCCTGCCGGTCGACCGCGCGGACACCGACGTGATCAAGGGATTGGGCGACGGCGTCGAGGCGATCTTGCGGCGGCAGCGCTTCGAGGGCGATGCAGGCAGTGCGGTCGAACTGTTCCTGGCCGCGGGGACGAAGCGGCTGCTGGTGGTCGGAACGGGCAAGGGCGTGGCGCCCGCTGTCGCCGCTGAGAAGCTCGGCGGGACCGTCGCCGCGCGCTTGCTCACGTCGGGCGAAACGCATGCGGCGATCGACCTCACCGGCCTGGGCTATGATGGCGATGCAGCGGCGCGCGTGGGGTTGAGCGCCGCCTTGCGCTCATGGCGCTACGACCGCTACCGCACCAAGCTCAAGGATAAGCAGAAGCCGACGCTCACCCAGCTGACCATCGTTGGCGCCGGCGCCGGCGCCCAGCAGCGTTGGGAGCAACGCTGGCAGCCGGTGATCGAAGGGGTCAGGCTGACCCGCGAACTAGTCACCGAACCGGCCAATATCATTTATCCCGAGACGTTCGTCGAACGGGTCCGCCACTTGGCCGATATCGGCGTCGAAATCGAAGTGCTGGACGGGGCGGCGATGAAGAAGCTCGGCATGGGCGCATTGCTCGGGGTCGCCCAGGGCTCGGTGCGCGATCCACGGCTGCTGATCCTGCGCTGGAACGGCGGCGCGGAGGGCGACACACCGATCGCCTTCGTCGGCAAGGGCGTGACCTTCGACACTGGCGGCATCTCGATCAAGCCGGCCCAGAATATGGAAATGATGAAGTGGGACATGGGCGGCGCCGGCGCGGTCGTCGGCGCTTTTAAGGCGCTCGCGTTGCGCAAGGCCAAGGCCAATGTCGTCGGCATCTGCGGCCTGGTCGAGAATATGCCGTCGGGCAACGCCCAGCGGCCGGGCGACGTCGTCACCACCATGTCGGGCCAAACGGTCGAAGTGATCAACACCGACGCCGAGGGCCGGCTCGTGCTGGCCGACGCGCTGACCTATGTGCAGCTTAACTATAAGCCCAAGTCGATCGTCGATCTGGCGACCTTGACCGGCGCGATCCTGGTCAGCCTCGGCCATGAATGGGGCGGCCTGTTCACCCCCGATGATGGACTCGCCAAGCAGTTGCTGAGCGCGGCCGAGACATCGGGCGACAAATTATGGCGCATGCCGCTGGCCGAGAGCTTCGACCGGCTGATCGATTCGCCCATCGCCGACATGAAGAACGTCGGCCCGCGCGAAGGCGGTTCGATCACCGCTGCGGAATTCATCAAGCGCTTCGTCGACGACGGCGTGCGCTGGGCGCATCTCGACATCGCCGGCATGGCCTGGTCGGACAAGGCCGGAACGACCTTTGACAAGGGCGCCACAGGCTATGGCGTACGCCTGCTCGACCAGCTGGTCGCCGACATTGTCGAGGGCTAACCGCCCGATGCCTGCCTGACCGATGCACGTGGATTTCTACCAGCTCGGCCAGACGCCGGTCGAACAGGTCATCGCAAGTGTCGCCGAAAAATTGCTGGCGCAGGACGCGCGGCTGCTGGTCGTCGCCGAAGATGAGACCGTGCTGGCGCGGCTCGACCGGATGCTGTGGGACCAGGGTGCGACCGGCTTCTTGCCCCACGGTCTTGCCGGCGGCGCCGACGACGCGCGCCAGCCGATCCTGCTCTCGACCAGCCCGGACGCGCCAAATCTGGCCCGCAACATGCTGATCGCCGACGGCGAGTGGCGCGAGGCCGCGCTGAATTACGACCGGGCCTTCTACCTGTTTGACGAGGGTGCGCTGGAAGGCGCGCGGCTGGCGTGGAAGCTGCTGTCGGGCAGGGACGGGGTCGAGCGCCGCTTCTGGGCCCAGGACGAAGGTGGCCGCTGGCAGGAGAAGGCCTGAGCTTGCCGTCATCGGCCCGCGCGGCTAGGCGCTGCCGAACATTCCAACCCTTCAATTCAAGGAGACGCTCGGCGATGACGACCGAACGCACCTTTTCGATCATCAAGCCCGATGCGACGCGCCGCAATCTCACTGGCGCCGTCACCAAAATGCTCGAGGAATCCGGCCTTCGGGTGATCGCTTCGAAGCGCATCCACATGACCCGCGACCAGGCCGAGGGCTTCTACGCAGTCCATCGCGAGCGGCCGTTTTTCAACGATTTGTGCGCGTTCATGATCTCGGGCCCGGTCGTGGTCCAGGTGCTGGAGGGCAACAACGCCGTCCAGCGCAACCGCGACATCATGGGCGCGACCAATCCTGAGAACGCCGAGCCCGGCACAATCCGCAAGGAACTCGCCGAATCAATTGAGGCCAATTCGGTCCATGGTTCGGACAGCGCCGAGAATGCGGCGATCGAGATCGATTTCTTCTTCAAGCCGGACGAGATCGTCGGCTAGCGGCTTATGCCGGCCAGCCTGAGCTAGCGGCTTATGCCGGCCAGCCTGAGCGAGCGGCCGCCGAACAGGCCGCCGCCTTCCCAGCGATAGCGCAAGACATAAGCGCCGCCGCCGCGGCGATCGGCCCCCATCTCGACGTAGCGGGCCGCAATCCGCACCGGCACCTTGGCGGCGCCCTTGCGGTCCTTGTCGCGGTCTTTGAGGGCGGACTGGATTGCATCGGCGCTCAATCTGCCATCGCTGCCGACATCGATCGGCGGTGCGCCGGCGATGGTGACAGTCAGCGATTCGAGGGCATGGCCGGCCTCGACCGGAGCGAGGAGCAGCTCGCGCCCATCGCGATCCGCCGTGCCACGCAGGGTCAGCGGGATCGCCTGCTTTTGCTCGACGACGCGTGTTGCCTTGTCGGTGTTGGTGCTTTGCCAGCTGATCCACAGCCCGAGCGCGGAGATAATCAGCGCCGCCACGCCAATAATTTCGCCGAAGGTGACCCAGCGGCGGCGGCTCTTGGTGTCGGACGACTCGCTCATCGCCGGCCTGCTTCGAGCAAGTGGCGCGGCGCCGCAAGTTTCGATTGGCCTGGCATTAGAATTGATCCGCCGCGCGCATCAGTTTCGTGAGGCGCGGCGGGGCGCAGGCGCGCCAGCTCCGCTCGAGCCATTCGCTCACCTGATCCCAGTCGACGTCGCGGCGGTTGAGCTTGATCCCGAGCCAGCCGCTCGCGCCATAATATTTGGGCCAATAATAGACGTCCGGCTGCGCTTCGATCAGCCCACTCATCTCGTCCGGCCCGCTGGCCTTGACCAGAAGGCCAACGGCTTCTTCGCCATGATGATGGTTGGCGATGATCGCGAATAGCTTTCCTTTGTCGCCGCCGACCGACCAGCCGGGCGACCCGTGGCTGGTCTTGCGGCCGACTTCGGGCAGCTTGCGCGCCAATGCATCCACCCGTGCCTCGATCCAGCCCGCGTCGAACGGGCGGGCGGCAAATTCGGCGAGGATGCGCGGGTACAGCTGATGTTCGGCGATGAGCACCCGTTCGGCCAGCGAATCGGGATCGTCCCCGGGCAGCACGGCGACTTCGACCTGGCCAAGGATCTCGCCCGAATCGAGCAGGTCGGAGACCAGGTGAACGGTCGCGCCGGTCACGGTCTCACCCGCCGTCAGCACGGCCTCGTGGCAATTGAGGCCCTTATGCGCCGGCAGGAGCGAGGGATGAATGTTGAGGATGCGGCCGCCCCAGCGTTCGACGAATGGCGCGGGAATGATGCGCATGAAGCCGGCCAGGGCGATCAGGTCGACCTCGGCACCCTGCAGTTGCGTGTCTAACGCGTCAAAGAACCGACTCATGTCCTTGGGCGCTGGTCGAGGCAGCCGGGCAATGGCAATGCCCTCGGCCGTGGCCAAATCGAGGCCCGGGGCATCCGGCCGGTCACCCGTCACCAGCAC
>JBDSNQ010000093.1:0-14220 GCA_039915275.1 Sphingomicrobium sp. | reverse complement strand
CCGCGCCGGGGCGGGGATGCTGGGCAAGTTGAACATGGACGAGTTCGCGATGGGCTCGTCGAACGAAACCAGCGCCTTCGGCCCGGTGATCAGCCCGTGGAAGCGCAACGACGGCGGGAACGCCGCGCTCACTCCCGGCGGCTCGTCGGGCGGGTCGGCGGCGGCGGTCGCGGCCGGCATCGTTCCGGGCGCCACTGGCACCGACACCGGCGGCTCAATCCGCCAGCCGGCCGCCTTCACCGGCATTTGCGGCATCAAGCCGACCTATGGCCGCTGCTCGCGCTGGGGGATCGTGTCGTTCGCTTCGTCGCTCGACCAGGCCGGGTCGATGGCCAGGACCGTTCGCGATTGCGCGATCCTGTTAGAGGCAATGGCCGGGTTTGATGCCAAGGATTCGACCTCGCTCGATCTGCCAGTGCCCAAGTGGGAAGCGGGCCTGTCGAGCGACCTCAAGGGCAAGCGCGTCGGCATCCCGACCGAATATCGCATCGACGGCGTCCCCGCCGAAATCGACGCTTTGTGGGACAAAGGCGTCGAATGGCTGCGCGATGCCGGCGCCGAGCCGGTCAAAATCTCGCTGCCGCACACCAAATATGCGCTGCCGACCTATTACATCATCGCCCCCGCCGAAGCCTCGTCCAACCTCGCCCGCTACGACGGCGTGCGGTACGGGCTGCGGGTTGAAGGCGAGGGCGGCCTGGACGGCATGTACGCCGCGACCCGCGCAGCGGGTTTCGGCGAAGAGGTCAAACGCCGGATCATGATCGGCACCTACGTGCTGTCGGCCGGCTTCTACGATGCTTATTTCAACAAGGCGCAGAAGGTCCGCACCCTGATCAAGCGCGATTTCACTACCGCGTTCGAGAATTGCGACTTCATCCTCACCCCGACCGCGCCGTCGGCCGCGTTCGGCATCGGCGAGAAGATGGACGACCCGCTGGCGATGTATCTGAACGATGTGTTCGCGGTTCCGGCCAGCCTCGCTGGACTGCCGGCCATGTCGGTCCCGGGCGGGCTGGACGGGCAGGGCCTCCCGCTCGGCCTCCACCTGATAGGCCGCGAACTCGACGAGCAGGGCGTCCTCAACGCCGCCCTCGCCATTGAAGAACGCGCCGGCTTCACGGCCCGGGCGAAGAAGTGGCGGTAGCCTTTACGCTAAGCATACTACATGATACGTAGTATCGGTGACAGTGAGACCGCGAAACTGTGGCGGACCGGCAAATCGCGCCGCTATTCGGCAATCGCGGGGATTGCCTTGCGCAAGCTGGACCTGATCGATGCCAGTGCGATGATCGAGGACTTGAGGGTGCCGCCCGGGAACCGACTGGAGAAATTGAAAGGCGACCGGGCTGGGTTGTGGTCGATCAGAATCAACGATCAATGGCGGATCTGCTTCCGCTGGGTGGATGGAGAAGCGTTCGATGTCGAAATCGTCGATTATCATCGATGACCTGCCTGACCGGGTGACGACGTCGCCCGGTGACATGCTCCGCGCCGAGTTCATGGCGCCGCTAGGTCTGTCGGCCAACGCCCTTGGACTGGCACTGCGGGTGCCAGCCAACCGGATCACCGCAATTTTATCGGGCGAACGGGCAGTGACAGCCGACACGGCGCTGCGACTGGCACGTTATTTCGGAAACAGTGCGCGGTTCTGGCTCAATCTTCAGCAGAATCACGAACTGTCTAGGGCCCGCTCGGCTCTGGCGCGGAAGATCGAGCGGGAAGTGCTCCCGCGCGGCGCGGCGGAGGCGGCATGACCGAATATCGAGTCACCGGCGCCACCGGCGATTGGGAGGTCGTGATCGGGCTTGAGGTCCACGCCCAGATCGTGTCCGAGTCCAAGCTGTTCAGCGGCGCATCGGCGGTGTTCGGGGCCGAGCCCAACAGCCACGTCAGCCTGGTCGACGCGGCGATGCCCGGCATGCTGCCGGTGCTCAACCGCGAATGCATCCGCCAGGCGGTGCGCACCGGCCTCGCGCTCGACGCCAAGGTCAACGCCTACAGCCGCTTCGACCGCAAGAATTACTTCTACGCCGATTTGCCGCAGGGCTATCAGATCAGCCAGCTTTATCACCCGCTGGTCGGCGAGGGCGAGGTCGAAGTGCTGCTCGATCCGGCCGACGAAACCAGCACCAGGGCGATCGGCATCGAGCGCATCCACGTCGAGCAGGATGCGGGCAAGCTGATGCACGACCAGCACGCCACCATGAGCTACGTCGACCTCAACCGCTGCGGCGTCGCGCTGATGGAGATCGTCTCGCGGCCGGACATGCGTTCTCCTGCCGAAACAGGAGCATACTTACGAAAGCTCAGAGCGATTCTCCGCTACGTCGGGTCGTGCGACGGCAATATGGAGGAAGGCTCGATGCGCGCCGATGTCAACGTCTCGGTGCGCAAGCCGGGCGGCGAATTGGGCACCCGGACCGAGACCAAGAACGTCAATTCGGTCCGTTTCGTGATGGCGGTGGTTGAGATTGAGGCAAAGCGCCAGGTCGAGCTGATCGAGGGCGGCGGCAGCGTTGCCCAGGAGACGCGGCTCTACGACCCCGACAAGAATGTCACGCGCTCGCTGCGTTCCAAGGAAGACGCCCACGATTACCGCTATTTCCCCGATCCCGATTTGCTCCCGCTCGAGCTCGACGAGGCGTTCATCGCCGAGTGCCGCGCGTCGCTGCCCGAACTCCCCGACGCCAAGCGCAAGCGCTACGAGGGGCTCGGCATTCCGCCCTACAACGCCGGCGTGCTCACCGCCGAAGTCGAGAGCGCGCGCTGGTTCGATGCGCTGCTCGAGGGCGGGGTCGAACCCAAGGCTGCCGCCAACTGGGTTGCGTCTGAGCTGTACGGGGCGCTCAATCGGCTCGGCAAGACGATCGCCGACAGCCCGGTGAGCCCCGCCCAGGCGTCCGAACTGCTTGGCTTGGTCGGTGATGGCACGATCTCCGGCAGCCTCGCCAAGCAGGTGTTCGAGATAATGCTCGAAAGCGGCGAGGGCGCTGCGGCAATCGTCGAGCAGCGCGGCCTCAAGCAGACCTCCGACACCGGCGCGATCGACGCCGCGGTCGATGCCGTCATCGCCGCCAACGCCGACAAGGTTGCAGAATATAAGGGCGGCAAGGAAGCGCTGTTCGGCTTCTTCGTCGGCCAGGTGATGAAAGCGATGGCCGGCAAAGCCAACCCCAAGCTGGTCAACGAACGCCTGCGGGCAAAATTGGACTGAGACACATGCGCAAATATTTTCTCTTCCTCGCTCTCGTGGCCAGTGCCGCCTGCGCCCAGCCGGCTCTTCCGGCGCGGGCGGCGCCGGGCGCGCCGCGGCTGCTGATCATGATCTCGGTCGACCAGTTCTCGGCCGATTTGTTCGATGAATATCGGCCGCACTTCACCGGTGGGCTGGCGCGCCTCGCCCGCGGGACGGTGTTCCGCAACGGCTATCAGAGCCACGCCGCGACCGAGACCTGTCCCGGCCATTCGACCATCCTCACCGGTGACCGTCCGGCGCGCACTGGGATCATCGCCAACGCCTGGGTCGACCAGACGCAGACCCGCTCGGACAAGACGGTCTATTGCGCCGAGGACGAGCGCGTCCCCGGATCGTCGTCGATCGCCTACACCGTCTCGCCAATGCACCTGAAAGTGCAGACACTCGGTGAGCGGATGAAGGCCGCCTGGCCCGGCAGCCGCAGCGTGTCGATCGCCGGCAAGGACCGCGCGGCGGTGATGATGGGCGGCCACACGCCGGATCAGCGCTGGTATTGGGACGGCAAGCGGTTCGCGAGCGACTTGCGCGCCCCAGTTCCGGCCAGCGTCACGCGCGCCAATTCGGCCGTGGCGGCATTGCTTGCCGCTCCGCAAGCAGCACTCGAGCCACCCGGATTGTGCACTGCAAAGTCACAGGTCGTGGCCATCGAAGGCGGCGGCAAGCCGGTCGGCGACGGCCGCTTCGCCCGGGCCGCGGGCGACGCCGCCGGATTCCGCGCGTCGCCGGCCTTCGATGGCGCGGTGCTGGCCCTGGCCGCCGGGCTGATTCAGGACATGCGGCTCGGCAATGGCTCGTCGCCGGACCTCATTTCGATCGGTCTGTCGGCGACCGATTATGTCGGCCACACCTACGGCACCGGCGGGCAGGAGATGTGCCTGCAATTGCTTTCGCTCGACCGCGATCTCGGCGATTTTTTTGCCCTGCTCGATCGCAGTGGCATTGATTATGCGGTGGCGCTGACAGCCGATCACGGCGGCGAAGACATCCCCGAGCGCTTGCGCCTCAAGGGCGTCGCGGCGGTGCGAGTCGATCCAGGACTGGGCGCAGCCCAGGTCGGCAAGTCCATCGCCGCCAAGCTCAAGCTCAGCGGCCCGGTGCTGCTCGGCGGCTTCTTCGGCGACATCTATTTCGACCGCGCGCTCAAGCCGGCCGATCGGACGCGGGCCAGCCGCGAAGCGCTCGCGATTTACGCTGCCCATCCGCAAGTGGCGGCCGTGTTCACCTCCGACCAGCTGCGCCGCATCGCCGTGCCGACGACCAGTCCCGAAGGCTGGACCCTGGCCCAGCGCGTGCGGGCCTCGTTCGACCCCCAGCGTTCGGGTGATCTGATCGTGATGCTCAAGCCCCACGTCACGCCGATCCCCGACACCAAATTCTACGTCGCGACCCACGGCAGCGCGTGGGACTATGACCGCCGCGTGCCGATCCTGTTCTGGCGTCAAGGCACCGCGGCGGCAAACCGCAACGATTCGGCGGAGACGGTCGATATCATGCCGACTCTGGCGGCAATGGTCGGGCTTCGGATCCAACCCGCAAGCATCGACGGCAAATGCTTGTCCTGCACTCAGGGAATTGCTTGCCCACGCCGCTAATTGGTTAAAAATGCTGGCCTTTTTTAATCCAGCGTTCATTAACTGGCGGGCAGTAGATTGCGGCTGGGGCGGCCGCGAGGGGCGGATCGCGGGAGGTTCGACATGCGTCTTCGGTGTATTGCGCTCGCTTTAGTGCTCGCCGTCCCAGCGACTGGCTGCGTCCAGACCCGCCAGTATGCCGATCTGCAGTTCACGCCGCCGCAGGGCGATTACCGGCTGCTGGTCATGCGCCCGGATGTGACCGTCAATTCGGTCACCACCGGCGGCATGAACCAACCCCGCGCCGACTGGACCGAGCAGGCCCGCACCAACCTCATCGCTGCTTTGGCGGCACAGCAGGCGGAGCGCGGCGGCAAGGTCAAGATCCTTGCGCATCGCAACGAGCTTCCCGGGGTCAGCGAGGAAGAGGTCGCCGATCTCGAGCGGCTGCTTGCGGCGGTCGGTAACTCGATCGCGCTGCACAAATATCTCGGCGCGTATTTGCCGAGCAAGAATCGCCGCGGGCTCGATTACACGCTGGGCGAAGACGCCGTCGCGCTCGGGCGTAAGTCCGGCTACGACTACGCATTGTTCATGTACGCCGAGGACAGCATCGTCTCCGGCGGACGAGTCGCGCTCCAGGTGCTGGGCATGGCCGGATGCATCGTCGGCTTCTGCGCGCCGAATATCGGCGGTGGCGGCCAGTTCGCTTATGCCTCGCTGGTCGACCTCAAGACCGGCGACGTGGTGTGGTTCAACGTCGTCCAGGCCGGCAGCCAGATCGCCGGGATCAAGATGGGCGACCTGCGCACGCCTCAAGGCTCGGCCCAGCTGGTCGAGCGGCTGCTTGGGCGGATGAAGCCGGGTTACGCCATCCGCCACCCGAACGTGCGCCGCTGATGTGCTGGCGCTGCACCGGGTTTGATCGCCGCGCGCTGCTGGTCGGCGGTGGCGTCGCGGCGGCTTCGCTGACAACCGGCGCTGCCTTGGCCCGCATCCGCCCGGCCGACATGCAGCCGCTGGTCGGCCCCGGCTTTCGTCCGACCGACACCGACGAGATCGGCCTGTGGCAGCAGATGCAGCGGGTCGAGGAGGAAGTGTCCGGTTCGAACTTGCTGATCAAGGATCCCGCGCTGATCCGCTATCTCCAGGATATCATCGGCACCGTCGGCGGGCCGGCGACCAAGGACATGCGGATCTATCTCGCGCACATCCCCGATTTCAACGCGGTGATGTTTCCATCGGGCTTTGCCGTGGTCTTCTCCGGCCTGCTCCTGCGGATGCGCAACGAGGCCCAGCTGGCCGGCGTGATCGCCCACGAATCGGGCCACTTTCTGCGCCGCCACATGATCCGCAGCTGGCGTGATACGAAGCGCAAAGGCGACATCTTCGCGATCGGATCGATGGCCCTGGGCGTCGCCGGCGGAGCGGCCGACGTCTACATGGGCGACATCCAACAGCTGGCCGAGCTTGGCACGATCCTGTCGCTGTTCCGCTACAGCCGCGAGATGGAGGCGGAAGCCGACGCGATGGGCGCGCGCCTGCTCGCCCAGAACGGCTATCCGGCGATCGAGATGGCCAATACCTGGGAGCAATTGATCGGCGAGGAAGACGCCAGCGCCCGGCATCGCCGCAAGCGGCGCGACCGCGGCGGGTCGTTGTTCGCCACCCATCCGGCGCCGGGCGCGCGCATGGCGGATCTCAAAGTGTCGGCCGCCGAGGTTACCGTGCCGGGCCGCACCTATGACAGCCGCCGCGCCAGCTACCTCCAGGCGATCGCGCCCATCCGCACGATGTTGCTCGACGATCAGGTCAAATTGAACGATCCCGGCGCCAGCCAATATCTCATCGAAACCCTGGCCCGCGACGGCTGGAACGGTTTTCTTCGATATTACGAGGCCGAGGTCTGGCGCCTGCGCAATCGCCAGGGCGATGATGTGCGCGCCGCCCAGGGTTATGCGGTCGCGGTCCAATATCCCGACGCCCCGCCCGACGCATGGCGCTGGCACGGCCTGTCGCTGATTAAGGCCGGCCGCCAGGCGGAGGGGCGGGCCGCTCTGTCGCGCTACCTCGCGCTGCAGCCCAATGCCCCTGACGCCCCATTCATTCGCCAGATGATCAGCTAGACCAAGCGAGAAGCAAGATGATGCGCACATCCAGAGTGATCGTTGCCGCTGCCGTGCTGGTTGTTTCCGGCTGTTCGTCGCTGGGTGGCGGCGAGGGGTTCGGAGTCGGCTATTATTCCCTGGTCCGGGTCGGCAGCCGGCAAGTGGGCGAAGGCTCGATGACGGTCACTGCGCCGCGGCCGTGGAACCGCACGCGCAAGCTATTCATCTTCGACGATGTCCGCTGGGTCGAGGATTGGACGTTGAACGGCCCGTTGCTCGACGGGATGAGCTTCGTCGCCGGACTTCCCAGCGGCAAATACCTCATTCGCCAGAGTCGGCGCGACGATCGGCAGGTGCCCAAATTCCGTTCGGACATGAGTGCGCCCGAGATCACCGCGATGCTCGAGAGCCTGTATCGGGTACGCGGTGGCGCGGTCGACTTTCGCACGACTTCGCTCAAGCCGCGCGCGTTTCTCGGCACCAGCGGCTTCCAGTTCGACTTCGAACATCTCGATTCAGACGAATTGTGGCGCCGCGGGCGGGCGGTCGGCGCGGTCGTCAACGGCCGCCTCTATCTGATCCTGTTCGACGCCACGCGATCCCATTATTTCGACAGCGGGATCGGCGATTTCGAAGCCATGACCGCCTCGGCGAGGCTTCGCCGCTAAGTTAGCCGACCGGCGAGATTGGAGTCGGCGAAGGGTCCGTGGCTGGCTGCGACGGTGACGGGATATCGATATCCGGCGTGGTCGGCGGCGACTCGTTCGGCGCCTCGCTCGGCTGTCCCGGCGGCGAGGGCTGGCCGGGCATCGGCGGCTCGGGCTTCTGTTCGGGAATGGGCGGCAGTTCTTGCATGGCGGGATACTCCTTGGTGTTAGAACGCCCGCCCGAAGCGCTGGTTGCTCGTACCACCGCCTCTGCTCGTCCCGCCGTGCTTGCCCAGCGGCCTATCCTTGCTATAGGCCGCGCACCTTCGAAGGGCCCGCGCGCGCGTGGCGGAATTGGTAGACGCGGCAGGTTTAGGTCCTGTTGTCGCAAGACGTGGGGGTTCGAGTCCCTCCGTGCGCACCAATTCCGGGCGCAGGACATCCTGTGGATGTTCGAGCACGCAATTCGCCGGGCCCGGGCCAAATGATTGAACGGAACTGTAGATTGACCATGAAAACCGTCGAGACGGAAAACGAAGGCCTCAAGCGGGCTTTCATGCTGACCATCGCCGCTAAGGACATTGAGGCGCGCGTCGACCAGGAAGTGCGGAGGCTCGCGCCCCAGATCCGCATGCCCGGCTTCCGGCCCGGCAAGGTTCCGGCCAACCTCATCCGCAAGATGCATGGCGACGCGCTGCAGCGCGATGCGCTGAGCGGCGCGGTGCAGGACGGCGTTCAGCAGCTGCTGGAAGAGCGGAAATTGCGCCCCGCTTTGCAGCCGCAGGTCGAGCTCGACGAGCGCTATGAGCCGGGCAAGGATGCCGAGGTCCGGGTCAGCCTCGAGGCGCTGCCCGACGTGCCGTCACCCAAGATCGACGGCCTGAAGCTAGAACGGCTGACGGTCGAGGTCGATGACGCCAAGGTCGATGAGCAGCTGCAAACGCTGGCGAGTTCGAACAAGAGCTGGACCGACGCGCCCAAGAAGCATCAGGCACAGCTTGGCGACTTGGTCGTGATCGATTTCGCCGGCACCGCCAAGGGCGAGCTGTTCGAAGGCGGCTCGGGCGAAGACATGTCGGTCGAATTGGGCTCGGGCCAGCTGATCCCCGGGTTCGAGGAGGGGTTGGTTGGCGCCAAGACCGGCGACCAGCGCGACGTCAAGGTGACGTTTCCGGCCGATTATCCGTCGGCCAAGCTCAAGGGCGTAGCCGCGTCGTTCGCGGTGACCGTCAAAGCGGTCAAGACGGCCGGCGAGGCCAAGGTCGATGAAACCTTCGCCAAGTCGCTCGGGCTCAAGGACCTCGACCAGCTGCGCGGCCTGATCCGCGACCAGCAGGAGCAGGAGTTGAACGGCCTGACGCGTACCCATATGAAGCGCCGGCTGCTCGACCAGCTCGCCGCGAGCCACGACTTCCAGGTGCCGCTGTCGATGGTCGATGCCGAGTATCAGAACATCATGCAGCAATTGCGCCACGAGGCGAGCCACGAGGACGATGCCACGGCCGCATTGGCCGAAATCGAGAAGGACGCGGCGGAATATCAGGACATTGCTGAGCGCCGCGTGCGGCTGGGCCTGCTGCTGTCCGAAATCGGCCACGCCAATGGCATCGAGGTCAGCGAGCAGGAGATGAACCGGCTGGTCGGCCAGGCCGCGTCGCAATATCAGGGTAAGGACCGCGAGCGCTTCATCCAATATATCCAGCAGGAGCCGATGGCCGCCGCCCAGCTGCGCGCGCCTTTGTATGAGGACAAGGTGGTCGATTTCCTGTTCGCCAAGGCCAAGGTCAGCGAGCGCACCGCCAGCCGCGCCGAGCTCGAGGCCGACCTCGAGAGCGAAGAAGGTCACGTCCACGGCCCCGACTGCGGCCACGATCATGTGAAGCCGGCAAAAGCGAAGGTCGCCAAGAAAGCGGCGGCCAAGCCGGCCAAGGCCGAGGCCAAGCCCAAGCCGGAGAAGCCCGCCAAGGGGCCGGTCGAGGAGAAGGCCAGCGACAAGCCCAAACCCGCCAAGCCGCTCAAGGACGGGCCCGGGGCAAAGGCACCGACCAAGGCCATGGCGAAGAAACCGGTCGCCAAGAAAGCTGCAAAAAAGAGTTGAGCGACGAGCGGAGCCGGGCTGGGGGCGAACTCAAGCTCGTCACCGGCGAATTCGATTCGGCGCTCGCGCTGCTGCGTGGACTGGGCCTGCGCCTCGACGTAATTTACCCCGCGGACGATCCGCACACGGCGGTCCTGGTCCATGGCGATGGCACGGTTCGCCTGACGTCCCAGCCGGATGCGCCCGTGCCGCCGGCCGAACTACCGGCGTTTCAACCCGATTTCGTCGTTTCGCTGGCCGGTGGGTCGGCGAACGCAGGCCGGGCGGGCATGCAGTATCGCGATTGCATTCCGGGTCGTCTCGGCGGTCGGTATATCGCGTCGCATATCACCATCGCCGACGGCGGCCCGGTTGCCGACTGGGTCCATTATCATCGCGTCGCATTTCAGATGATCTGCGTCCGCACAGGTTGGGTCCGGGTCGTCTATGAGGATCAGGGCGAACCGTTTGTCATGCGCACCGGCGACATGGTGCTGCAGCCACCCGGAATTCGGCATCGGGTGCTGGAAAGTTCACCGGGGCTGGAGGTCGTCGAAGTGAGCAGCCCCGCGCTCCACGAGACCTTTGCGGACCACGCCATGGTCCTGCCTAACAAGCGCAACGGCCCCGAGCGAGATTTTGGCGGCCAGCGTTTCCTGCATCACGTCTCAGCGGATATGCCGTGGACACAATGGCGCGGAGCCCAAGCGCAGGAAACTGGCATGAAAGCCGCGACGGATGGTCTTGCCGATGTGCGAACGTTGCGGCCCGGCGAGGCGTCTGAAATGGCGTTTCAGCCACATGATGGCGAATTGGTGTTCGGGTTCGTGATGGCCGGCTCCGCCCACCTGAGTTGCGGCGAATCTCATCGGCTCGGCCCGGCGGACGCGTTCGTGATCCCGCCGGGGGAATCGTGGCGCCTGGTCGAGCCGTCCGCCGATTTTCGCTTGCTCCACGTCGCGACGGCGACGGCAAGTCAACCATTGTCGAACCCCGGCGTCTTTCTATAGACGCAGCAGCAACATGGGCGGGGCATTGGCCCGAATGGGGGAATTGAGTGTTGGGTCATAGTCCTCGCATCGCCGTACTGCTGCCGTGCTTCAACGAAGCCGCGACCATCGCGGCGACGGTCGCGGGCTTCCGCGCCGCGCTGCCGTCGGCCCGAATTTATGTCTTTGATAACAACAGCAACGACCGCACGCGCGAGATCGCCGCGGCCGGCGGCGCCATCGTCCGATCCGAGCGCCAGCAAGGCAAGGGCCATGTCGTGCGCCGCATGTTCGCCGACGTCGATGCCGATGTCTATGTGATGGCCGACGGCGACCTGACCTACGATCCCAAATCCGCGCAAGCGATGGTCGATCTGCTCCTGGCCGAGCAGCTCGACATGGTGGTTGGTACGCGACGGCATCAGGAAAAGGACGCGTACCGGGGCGGCCACGTCCTCGGCAATAAGCTCTTCACTGGCATTCTCGCCGGCCTCTTCGGTCGCAGCTTCTCGGACATTTTCTCAGGCTATCGCGTATTTTCGCGGCGCTTCGTCAAAAGCTTTCCGGTGCTGTCGTCGGGTTTCGAGATTGAGACCGAGATCAGCGTTCACGCGCTGGAGCTCAAGATGCCGGTGGGCGAGATTGAGACAGCCTACGGCTCGCGCCCCGAGGGTTCGGAATCCAAGCTATCGACCTATGGCGACGGCTGGCGGATCCTCAAGACCATCGCCACGCTCTACCGGATCGAGCGGCCGGTGCTGTTCTTCGGCTTGATCGGCGCATTGTTGCTGATCGCGGCGCTGATCCTCTCGGTCCCGCTGATCATGACCTATCTCGACACCGGCCTCGTCCCGCGCATCCCGACCGCGATCCTGATCACCGGCATGACGATCATCGCGGTCCTGTGCTTTTTTGCCGGACTGATCCTCGACACGGTCACGCGCGGCCGCCGCGAAGTGCGCCGGCTGGCCTATCTCGCGCTTCCTGCACCCTGCATTGATCCAACCCCGGCTTGAACCTTTGCGGCTTTGCCCCGATGTAGGCGCCTACCAACACAAGGGACCCGCGCTTCACATGGACCATCAAGACATCGCTTCGCAGCTCGTGCCGATCGTCATCGAGCAATCCAACCGGGGCGAACGCAGCTTCGACATTTACTCGCGGCTGCTGCGCGAGCGGATCATCTTCGTCACTGGCGCGGTCGAGGACCATATGGCCTCGCTGATCACCGCCCAGCTTCTGTTTCTCGAGTCCGAGAACCCGAAGAAGGACGTGTTCATGTACATCAACTCGCCCGGCGGCGTGGTCACCGCCGGCCTCGCGATCCACGACACCATGCAATATATCCGCCCGCGGGTCGGCACGGTGTGCATCGGCCAGGCGGCGTCGATGGGCAGCTTTTTGCTCGCCGCCGGTGAGCCGGGGATGCGGGTCGCGCTCGCCAACAGCCGGATCATGGTTCACCAGCCGTCGGGCGGCGCCCAGGGCATGGCCGCGGACATCGAGATCCAGGCGCGCGAGATCCTGCGCATGCGGCAGCGCTTGAACGAGCTTTACGCCAAATATACCGGCCAGAAGCTCGCCGACATCGAGAAAGCGATGGATCGCGACAAGTTCCTCGAGGCCGACGAAGCCAAGGAATTCGGGATCATCGACGAGGTGTTCGACAAGCGGCCCGAAGGCGGCGACGGGGACACGACCGGCGCCGCGTCGATCACGCCGGCTTAGTTCGGGCACGACTCAAAGAGGGCCGCATGAGACGATTGATCATTGCGGCATCGATCGTCGCGGCCGCTCCCGCTTCAGCGCAGTCGCTTGACGTCTACGCGGGGCGGCTGATCGATCCGGTTACAGCCACGGTCCTCACCGACCAGCGCATCCGAATCATCGACGGTCGTATCGTGTCGGTCGGCCCGTGGCGGCCGAACGCCGGTGATAGCGCCGTGATCGACTGGTCCGACTTCACCGTGCTGCCGGGCCTGATCGACCTTCACACCCACCTGGCCGACGGGGCGATCGAGGCCAATGCCAACGATCCCGCCGAGCCGTTGAAGCACAGCGAGGCGGCGACCATCCTCGCCGGCGCCGCGGCGGCGCGGACAGAGCTTCGCTCAGGTTTCACCACCGTGCGGGATGTCGGTGTCTATCGCGGGCTGACGGACGTCGCTTTGCGCGACGCAATCGCGGCGGGCCAGGTCGAGGGGCCGCGGATGTTCGTCGCTGGCGGCTACATCACCACGCCCGGCGGTGGCGGCGAGATCGATGCGCTCGCTCCGGACATCCCGCTTCCCGACACTTTCCGCATTGGGGTGGTTCACAATGCGTCCGAAGCGCGGGACCGGGCGCGATACTTGCTCGATCATGGCGCCGACTTCATCAAGTTGATCGCCACCGGTGCGGTGCTCGCACTCGGCAGCGAACCCGGCGCGCTGGAGCTAAGCCCGGAGGAAATGAAGGCGGCGTGCGACGAGGCGAAGCTGCGCGGCAGTTATTGCATCGCTCATGCCCACGGCACGGAAGGGATCAAGGCTGCGATCCGCGCGGGAGTGCGCACCGTCGAGCATGCCAGCTACCTCGACGCCGAAGGCATCGCCATGGCCAAGGCGAAGGGCGTGTGGCTCGATATGGACATCTACAACGGCGACTACATCAACGACGTCGGCACCAAGCAAGGCTGGCCGGCGGAATATCTGCGCAAGAACATCGAAACCACCGACGTTCAGCGGCGCGGCTTCACGGCCGCGGTGAAGGCCGGCGCCAAGCTTACCTTCGGCACCGACGCCGGGGTTTATCCCTACGGGCTGGGCGGACGGCAGTTCGCTTACATGGTGCGCTATGGAATGACGCCGATGCTGGCGATACAGTCGGCGACCAGCGAAGCCGCCCGGGCGCTGCGCATGGACGGCAAGGTCGGAACGCTCGCGCCGGGCGCATTCGGCGACCTCGTCGCGGTGCGCGGCGACCCGCTCAAGGACATCAGCGCGCTCGAACAAGTCGACGGCGTGATCAAGGCCGGGAAGCTCGTCCGTTAGCCGGCAGATTTATTTCTGCAAGACGATGTTCCCCTATTGTTCTAATGGAACAAAGGGTATACGCACGACCCATCCAAACGGCGGGGCTCGGCCGCCGGATTGACGCAATTATTGACTGGGAGACAAGGGTCATGGCAGCGCAGCTCAAGGTCGTCGGAATGGAAACGGGCAATATGGACAGGCAGAAGGCGCTCGAGGCCGCGCTCGCGCAGATTGACCGGGCGTTCGGCAAGGGCTCGGCGATGAAGCTCGGCAGCCGCGAGAAGATGGAGATTGAGACGGTCTCCACCGGCAGCCTCGGGCTCGACATCGCACTGGGCGTCGGCGGGCTTCCGCGCGGCCGGGTGATCGAAATCTATGGCCCTGAAAGCTCGGGCAAGACCACGCTCGCGCTGCACGCCATCGCCGAAGCACAGAAGCTTGGCGGGACTGCGGCGTTCGTCGATGCCGAACATGCGCTCGACCCCGGCTATGCCAAGAAGCTCGGCGTCGACATCGACGAATTGATCGTGTCGCAACCGGACACTGGCGAACAGG
>JBDSNQ010000028.1:0-1716 GCA_039915275.1 Sphingomicrobium sp. | reverse complement strand
CCCGCTGTTGCAAAGCCGGCATATCGAAAAACGGTACTGTCCAATTGGCGCCGGGAGAATCGTGCGGTATTCCAAGGATTCAACGCGACTTCTGCGGGTCTCCCCACTCCCCGGCATCGGCGACAATGGCGCAGTTCCGCCGCGCTGCCACAATTCATAAAAATAATGTTGAACCAATGACTTAGCGATGGCGGACCGAGAGGGATTCGAACTCTCGGTACGGAGTCAAACCTAACCCTCG
Organism: Sphingomicrobium sp.; assembly: GCA_039915275.1. GTDB lineage: Bacteria > Pseudomonadota > Alphaproteobacteria > Sphingomonadales > Sphingomonadaceae > Sphingomicrobium. Next base: position 1,475 of record JBDSNQ010000028.1, on the reverse strand, counting down.
GAAATGTGGGCAGAAAATAGGGCCAAAAAGGGCAAACCCCAAAACAGAGAAAAGATGGTCTAAAGCCGGGCCCAACCAGACCTCAGAGAAGGTGGAAATGATGCTCGAAAAGAGAGCATCAATTCGAGAAAAAGTTCTCTTATATCAATGACTTGCTGGCGGAGCGGGTGGGATTCGAACCCACGATACGCTTTTGGCGTATACTCACTTTCCAGGCGAGCGCCTTCGACCACTCGGCCACCGCTCCGCATGCACTGGAAGCGACGGCATCTAGGGTGAGGCGCCCTGCTGGGCAAGCTTGCCGCTGTTGTCGCACGACCCTAGGGCGGCGGACCATGAACCTGGCCGAACGCCTGTCGCTGCGAAGACCGTCGGCCGACGACATATATGCGATCGCTCGGCGGGTCATGGAACGGTTGCCGGAGCCGTTCGCCACCAGCCTCGGCGAGATCGTGCTGAGGGTCGAGGAATATGCCGATGCCGAGAGCCTCCGGAGCGTCGGGCTCAGCCGTCCGATGCAATTGAGCGGTCTTTATGAAGGCGTCCCGCTGCACCTGCGCAGCGTCGACCAATCCGGCACCCTGCCCGAGCGGATCACCTTGTACCGGCGGCCAATCCTCGCCGAATGGTCATCGGGCCGCGACAGCCTCGAGACGCTCGTCGCGCATATCGTGATCCACGAGATCGGGCATCATTTCGGTTTTTCGGACGACGACATGCACGCGCTCGAGGCTGCGGCGGAGTGAGGCTGCTGCTGCGCTTCGAAGCGGTGACGTTGCGGCGCGGCGGGCGGTTGCTGTTCGAGGGCCTCGACGTCAAGCTCGGACCCGGCGAGGCGCTGCACCTGACCGGCCCCAACGGCAGCGGCAAGTCGAGCCTGATCCGGCTGGCGGCGGGGTTGTTGCGAGCGGAGGCGGGGCAGGTCGAGCGCGCAACCCTTGCATTGTCCGACGAGGCGCTGGCGCTCGATCGCGAACTGCCGCTGGCCAAGGCGTTGCGCTTCTGGGCGCGCGATATCGACGATGCGATGGCGGCGATGGGGCTGGCGGCGCTGGCCGATGTCCCGGTGCGCCTGCTGTCGGCGGGACAAGCCAAGCGCGCCACGCTTGCCCGCGTCGCCGCGTCGGGAGCGCAATTGTGGCTGCTCGACGAGCCACTCAATGGATTGGATGCGGATGGAACCGCGCGGCTGGATGTGCTGGTTGCGCGCCATCGCCAGGCGGGTGGCGCGGTGCTCGCCGCGTCGCATGCGCAGCTTGGCGGCGAGTGGGCGCGGCTGGAACTCGGTCGATGATCGGCGCGCTCATCACCCGCGACGTGCGCCGCGCGATCGGCGGCGCGGCATGGCTGCCGGTCGGCTTTTTCCTGTTGGTGGCAACGCTGGTGCCGTTTGCGGTCGGACCCGACGCGGCCCTGCTGGCGCGGGTCGGCGGCGGCGCCTTGTGGATCGCCGCGCTGACCGCCGCGCTGCTGCC